>JAISWA010000248.1 GCA_031271275.1 Clostridiales bacterium
CCGACGCTTTTCGGGTAATTTCCACCGCCGCTTTCACCACTTCAATATGCTCGCTGTCGTTAAGCGTCGAGATTTCCCCGGTGGTTCCGCACGCCACAATGGCGTCCGTACCGTTCTCTACCTGAAAGTTTATCAGTCTTTCGTAAGCTTCGTAATTAAAGCTGTCCGCCGCGTCAAACGGCGTGCATACCGCCGTGCCCGCGCCTTTAAAAATCGTAGCCATAACATTACCTCCCCTTCAGCTGCCCTATCTTACGCTGTAGCGAATCAACTTCAGTTGTAACCATCGTCAGCTATGCATAGTAAACGGTTCGCTCCCTGCGTTTTCTGCGAAAACGCTACGTCCGCTCACCACAATGCATGTACGCTTCCGATGGTCATAAATTAAGTTGATTCGCTTTATTCCATCCCCCCGCTTAGCGCGGTGCTTAAAAGCGGCCCGATTTGCGGGTCCTCCAGTATCTTCATATACATTTCCGACACGTCGAGTTCCGTCAACTCGCTCAAGGGCTTCTCGCCGCTGAAGGGCTGGCTGTAAAGCGCGCCAAGCTCCGCGGAATCCTCCCGCAGCAAATACTTAATATTGAAGGACATATCAACGTCTTCTTCGCCCGTCAATGCAAGGCTTACGTCCGTAAGGTCCGCCTCGATGATTTTATTCTCATAGTCCACCATGGCGGTTCCGGTGATATTAAAATCCATGCTCATTTCCGCGCCGGCGGAGAAGTTGAGGTTGGACAGGAAGTTCCCGCCGTTACGCCCGGACTTATCCCAGTTGACGTCCCATGAGAGCGTAACGTCCTCCGCTCCGCTTTCCCCGCCCTCCGTCTGTATGATCACCTCGCACTTACTGGCGTAAGTGTCGGGGTCGCTTGGCTGCGACTCAGCCTCCACCGTGATATTAACGACGTCGTCCATGCCGTCCGACACCAACAAATTCGCGGTTACCTTGTCAAGGGAAGCCGTATCGCCGTGAAGGTAGATATCCCCGTCGAGGGCTACGTCCTCCCCTGACGAATTAACGGCAAAGCCCGTTAAAATATCCAACCGGGCAACATTTTCGCCCACCACGTACACTTTTATGGAAACATCCTGATTAAACGAAATATCGTCGAGCGCCATTTCCGCCAGTTCGGTATACTGTAGGGCAATATCTTCCGTCAGCGCCATGGAATCTATTGAAATTTGCGTCACGTCGCGGAAATACGCGTTAAGCTCGGCGGCGGGAATGGTGACATTGTAGACGTCGCCGTTATATTCCTTCCCTTCGAAAGAATAACTTTCCTTCCCTTCGGAAGTGTACGCGGCGCTTTCCGCCAACTGCTGTGTGCGTGCCCTTATACTTTCCGTATCGGCCGTCTGCGGGGCATATGCGCGGTTAATCATCTGCGAGTATACCTTATAAAACTCCTCCTGCGCCGTTTCGTCCATAGGCGCGGAATAATCGGCGAACATGGAAGCGTTGATTTCCTCGCTAATACGGCGCGGGTCAATCGTAAGCAAGTAATCGAACGCCTGCGGCACGTTTACGCCCATTTTGTCGGCGTCGCCGTAAAGGTACACCGAAGCAAGGGGCGTTACCGCCATGTTCACGGACAAATTGTTTTCAATCTTCCCCATACTGCCACGGGAAGTGTTTTTCACCGTAAACATGGGCAGCGCGCCAAACAGCGACTGAATCGACGCGTCAACCGCCGACCCGCCCAAGTCAATGCGGTTTATCCCGAAAGTATAGTCCTGATACCAATTTCCGTTGACAAGCTCTTTATACAGCGCGGCAAGGCTGTTCCCCCCGCCTTCCGTTTCCGCGAAGACATTTGAAACGGCGCTTAAAACCGCCGTCTTCGGGTCGCGGGCAACGCCCTTGCCCATAAGCATAATAACCCCTATTATTACGACGGCTATAACCGCGCACGCCGCGGCGGCTATTCCTATTTTTTTCGCCATGTTTCCACTCCTCCTGTGGTTTAAAATATTGCTGATAATATTTAATTATTCGGGGGCTGTCAAATATGCCTGTCATTTTGCCCGCTAACGTAAAATTTATTATAGACGCGCTTTATGGCGCGGGTTTTGAGGCTTACGCCGTGGGCGGCTGCGTGCGCGACAGGCTGTTGGGCGCGGAGCCGAAGGACTGGGACATTGCCACCTCCGCGACTCCGGCGCAGGTGAAAGAAATTTTCCGCCGGACGGTTGATACGGGGATTAAACACGGGACTGTCACGGTTTTACTGGAACGCTGCGCCTATGAAGTCACCACCTACCGGGTGGACGGCGCTTATTTGGACGGGCGCAGGCCGTCGGAAGTGACGTTCGCCTCGCGCATCGGGGACGATTTGAGCCGCCGGGATTTTACCATGAACGCAATCGCCTATAACGGCCGCGACGGCTTCGTAGACCCCTTCGGGGGAGCGGAGGACATTAAAAACAAAATAATCCGCTGTGTGGGCGAAGCGTCGCAGCGCTTTAACGAGGACGCGCTGAGGATGTTGCGCGCCGTCCGGTTCGCTTCGCAACTGGGTTTTGAAATCGAGCCGCAGACGCTTTCCGCCATCCAGCCGTTGGCGCGGAAGCTTGCGCTTATCAGCGCGGAACGTATCCGCGAGGAGCTGACAAAGCTGCTGCTTGGGGCGCGCCCGCAAGCGCTGTGTCTTTTCCGGGTAAACCTACCCATTCAGTATGTTTTGTTTGGAAGGGAATACCCAGGGGATATGTTAGAGAAAGCCGCTCAAATAGCGGCTTGCCCCAAAGTAACTGCCCTGGTGTACGCGCTTTTTTTGTTAAATTATGGTGCAGAATCCGTTAAAATTTTGCGCGATTTACGCTTCGACAATAAAACTGCGCGGGAGATTTCGGAATACATCCGGCTGCTGCCGCCGCGCCTGGAAAACGATTCTTACGCGATAAAAAAAAACCTGCGGGGACTGTCGGCGGATCATTTTTTCAAGCTGCTTACTTTAAAGGAAATCTTGGAGCCGGAGAAGGCGGCGGAATTCCACGCAATCCGCGCGGCGGCGGAGGGGATATTGGCAAGGGGGGAATGCTTTTCCATCAGGCAGCTCGCGGTCAACGGCGATGATTTAATCGCGGCGGGAATCGCGGACGGCAAAGCCGTGGGCGCAGCGCTTGAGTCGCTGCTTGACAGGGTGTTGCGCGACCCGTCGGCTAATACGCGCGCGCGTTTGCTGACGGAGATTCCTCGCTTCGCCCGGAATGACGGCCCATAGCATTTCGGAATGACGGCCCATAGCATTTCGGAATGACAACCCATAGCCTTACGGAATGACGACCCATAGCATTACGGTTCACTGAATAACAACCGCCCATAAGGCGGCGCAAACAGACTCCGTATAATTCGTCCGTTAATCTCATATAGTTTTTAAAGATATGTTGGAGATTAGCATTACGCGATTTGCGGAGGTACGCCAATGGGTGAATTAAACTCGGCGGTTTTAAAACAATTTGGCTTGCGCGTCGGGAAGGTATCTCGCGAAAAGGCTTACTTTATATGCGAAACGCCCGAAGGCGCGTATAGGGTGAGCAAAACGGCGGACACCCCCGGCCGTATTTTTTTTATGCACGAGCTGAAAGAGCGTTTGACGGGCGCGGGCTTCCCGTGGGTGGACAGATACGCGGTCGCGCTGACCGGCGAACCCTTCGCGACTGCCGGGGGCGACCGGTATGTGATGACCGCGTTTACACCGCGCCGGGAATCGGACTTTACCGATTTCATCGATTTTTCGCGGGTGGTGGAGGCGGTAGCCCGTTGGCACAGTTTGGCGCGGGCGGTCGATTTCAGCCCAAAAGCCGCCGTTATGATACCGGCGCAGACCTTGCCGGAAATTTTCCGCAAGCAGACGTCGGAGTTGGCGGCCACCCGTAAGCGCGTGAGCCGTCAGGCGCGGCTTTCTGACTTCGACGTGCTTTTTATCAAAAACGCCAACCATTACATGGCGCAAATGAACAAAGCCGCCGCCGCGTTGGAAGCGACCGGATATGGCGCGCGCAAAGCGCTTGCCCTTTCGGAAAAACACATCTGCCACAATTCCCTTAAGGAAGAATACCTGCCCGTTTCCGGCGAGCAGGTATGGGTCACCCATTATTCGGAAGCTTGCGTTGACCTGCAGCTTATCGACCTTTGCGGGCTTATACGCCGTTACGTGCAGCGCACGGGGCTGTGCGCGAGGCCCCTTGCCAATTTATTGGAAATTTACAGCCGCTTCGCCCCGCTCGGGCAGGGGGATGTTGAAATTTTGCGCGCGATGCTGCTTTACCCCTACCCTTTCATTAAAATAACCAGTCAGTATTACAGCAAAAAACGTTCGTGGACGCCCAACGCAATCACGAACCGTATGCAGCAGGCGCTGCTTGAGCGGGATATTTACGAAAAATATATATAGCATCCTTGAAATTCTTATTTTCGCCCGTTATACTCTGGACGCGTCAATTACTTCCAGAGGTGTTCCATGCCCGATCCGCGCTACCCAAGAGACCATTCAAGCTCCGGCGAACCGCGCCGCCCGCGCAAACGGGAATATGACGGCGTTATTTACGAGCCTTCCGAAAGCGCGAGAAGGATGTCGGAACGCGGACGCCCCGTTAACGCCGCCTCCAATCCCCCTCGCCGCAGACCCGCCCCCCGCCCCCCGGAAAAACCCAAAACCAAGCTCGCGGTCTTTTACATCCTCACGCTTGTAGCGGGCGTCGCCGTCTGCCTGGTGCTTTTTTCCATGGCTTTCCAGGCTATGACCCAAAACGGTTCGCCCATCAGGGGGACGGTTGAGCCGACACAGACAAGCCAAATACTCGGCATCGGCGACAACGACGGCGAAACGCAGGTTTCCACCGGCATGATAACGCAAATGAACAATACCGACCGGGAGCTTACCCTGCTCGATATCAATTCAAACCGCCCGCTGAGTTTCGCGGCGACGGAAGCCACCGCCATTAAAAACCGCTACGGAACGCCCATAGCGTTCCACGAGCTTTCCCCGGGGGACATCGTGGACGCGTCTTACGACGAAAAAACCATGAAGTTGGAAGCGCTTTCGGAAAACACCTATACCAACGAGCTGAGGAACAAGCGCGACGTGGCGATTGACATGGAGAACTGGACGATAAAAACCGGCAACGACGAATATAAATTTAACAGCCAGACGCTGGTGCTATACCGGGGCGAGCCGTACCCCATCGGGCAGATTACGAATTCCGACATGGTGACGCTGACCGAATACAACAAGACCGTCTGGCGCGTGACGTTGGAGTCGAGCCACGGCTTCCTCGCCATAGAAAACGCCGGTCAAGTGGTGGGCGGCACGGTCGCAATCGACAGCTCCTATTTTAAGGGACTGGATGAAATCGACGGGCCGGTCGTGCTTTCGGAAGGCACGCACCGCGTCGTAATAGAAGGGTATAACATAGACCAATTCATCAAAGACGCCACCATCCGCCCCAACGAAACGACGGTTATCGACCTGGCGGATACGCAGGCGAAGTCCGCGTATTTGCGCGTTCTCCCAAGCGAGGAAGACAGCATCGTAATCATTGACGGCGTAGAAGTGGACGCGCTGCTCCCCACGGAAGTCACCTTCGGGGAGCATACCATCCGCGTGGAAAAGGACGGCTTTACCCCCGTAGAACAAGTCGTGACCGTCACCCGCCCCGAAGCGGAGGTTCCCATCCAGTTGGAAAAAATAATCACCAAAAGCCGCGTTACCGTTAATACCGAACCGGCGCAGGTGGAAATTTACATCGACAACGTATTCGTGGGGTATTCCCCCCTGACTTACGACTGCGATTCCGGCGCGCACACCATCACGGGAACCAAGCCCGGCTACCAAAGCCGGACCATCGAAATAGACGCCGTGGAAGGCGATAACACGTATCTGTTATATTTATTCCCCATAACGGAAGACCCGCTTTCCGGGCTGCCGTCAAACCCGGCGCAACCGTCGCCGTCGCAGAATTATTTCCCAACCCCCGCGCCGTCGCAAAATTATTTCCCTACCCCGTCGCCGTCGCAAAATTATTTCCCGACCCCGTCGCCGGTGCAAAATTATTTCGCAACGCCCACACCCGCGCAAAACTACTATGTCTCCCCCACGCCCGCGCAGAATTATTATGTTTCCCCCACGCCCGACCCGGCAAGCGCGCAGCCCACGTCCGCGCCTCCGACGCCGACCGCCTATGACCCCTTCGCGCCCATACCGCCCGGCGACCCGTTCTTTACGAACCCGGGGACGGCGCCCACGCAAGCGCCGTTTACCCCGTTCGTCCCTACCGGTGAGGCGAACCCATTATAGACACAGCATTAAGGTCATTCTGAGCAAAGCGAAGAATCTTGCGAAGCGAAGAATCTTGCGAAGCGAAGAATCTTGCGCAGCGAAGAATCTTGCAAAGCGAAGAATTCTTATTTTCTATTCAAACTTCCCAAACCCAAGCCCGATAATCTCC
>JAISWA010000080.1 GCA_031271275.1 Clostridiales bacterium
CGCTCCATGTGAAAGGTTTTCGCTATGTTTTGCGCGTTTTTCTTTCACTTATTATATCATTTCTGAGTCACTTTTGTTGATTTTATTGGGCTTATGACTTTATGGGTATCCCCTAATTAGCCCACCAAAAATAATTTAAGAGGGAAGCCGCCCCGGTCAATAACGCTCATAACGGCTAAATCACCATAACCATTTTTTGTGATGAATACAGGCTCCATCTTGGAGTGACAAAATTCAGATACCTCGTTGTAATTGTTACGCAAATACGCGCTAGGCTTTATTGTTGGCATATGAACGCTCCTCCTTCTTTGACATAACAATATTATACCCATATTCGGCTATTTGCTCAACGCAGCCCGCCTGTTTAATTTACTGCCTATATAGCACCCTTCCGTGGTTTCCCACGCGCCCTTCGCCTTGCCAGGCAACGCCGCCGTTAACCAATACGGTTTCCATTCCGCTTGCCAACAGCCCCCCGTGCGAAAAATCCGTGTTGTCCGCAATATTTTCCAACGCGAAAATATTGATATCGGCGGCGTAACCGGGCTTGAGCAACCCGCGTTTTTTAATATTCAGGCGTCTCGCCGGCATGGACGTCATCTTGCGCACAGCCTCCGGTAAACTAAGCACCTGCCGCTCCCTCACGAAATCTTTTAGGATTCTGGGGAACGCCGAATATAAACGCGGGTGCGCCGAGTGTAAATCCGCGGGGTAAAGCGCGTCGGAAATGATACTCGCATAAGGCAGTTTAATCACCGTGTCCACGTCCTGCGGCGACATGCTCATAACCGTAACGCCCGTCCTTCCTTCTTCTTCGGTCAGCACTTTACTCAATAGCCGGTAGGGGTCGGTACTTTCCGAAAGATGCCGTCCGTGGATAAGGATGCGCTCAAAACCCAACGACAGCACATAATTGTCCCAGTCGTCGTAGCGTTTGGTAAGCGCGGCTTCTATCGCGGCGGGGTTTCCCCATTCCGACCGGGGGAACCCTGCCGGAAACAGTGAAAGCAGCGTCGTCGCCCCGCCGTGGTAAGGGTACGCGTCAACGGTCACGTCCTGACCCTTGCGCGCCTCCTCGATTATTTGGATTGCCCTTTCAAGCCCGTGCCCCCAATTCTCCGGCCCGCAACATTTAAAGTGGCTGATTTCAAGCGGAAGGTTCGCTTCCCGTGCCACCCGGATAACTTCCGTCACCGACCCGGACAGGCTGTCGCCCTCGCCGCGTATAGGCGCCGTTATCACCCCGCCGTAAGGCGCCGCCGCTTCCGCCACCCGCGCCATTTCGCTTGCCGTGGAAAAAAATTCCGGCAGATACATGATGCCGAGGGATATTCCCAACGCGCCGCGTTCCATCGCCTCAGACACCATCCCCCGTGCCGCCTCCGTTTCCGGAGCGGAGAACGGCGAAGAATCCTCCGCGCCCTTAACCGCCGCGCGAACCGCGCAGGAGCCTATCATGCCCGCGACGTTGACGGGCGGCGAAGTTTTTTCCAAAGCGCCAACATATGCCGCGAAGGTGGGTATTTCAAAGGGGGCATCCCCCATCACCGGCGCGAGGATATGGGAAAGCCCGCCCGCCGTGGGGTACGGGGTAAGCCCGCAGGAACCGGAGACGACGGTGGTGACGCCCTGCGACAGCTCAATGTCCCCGAAATTTTCCTTAAACGCCGCATAATCGCAATGCCGGTGTATGTCCACAAAACCCGGCGTAACATAACGCCCCGCCGCGTCGAGCCGCACCGTGTTTTCCCCGGCGGATTCCGGCGCTATTCCCACCTCCGCGATTACGCCGTCCTGTATCAGCACGTCGGCGGCAAAGGGCTCCCTTCCGGAACCGTCCACTATTATTCCGTTTTTAATCAGCGTGTTCAACGAACTTCTCCTCCCGTGTCCCGTTTCGTCACGCGGCGCTTGCTTTTCCGCTTTTTAAATAATAGAATAAGCCGCAAAACTAAATATTTCAAGAAAGAAGGGATGCGTATGCCAAGCAAAAAAACGGTGGACGACATCAATGTAAGAGGCAAAAAAGTTTTGGTGCGCTGCGACTTTAACGTACCCATCATCGACGGGCGGATTACGGACGAAAATCGTATCGTAGCCGCCCTTCCTACTATTAAAAAGCTGATTGCCGACGGAGGGCGCGTGGTTCTCTGCTCGCACCTGGGCAAGCCCAAGGGGCCGAACCCGGCAGAGTCCCTCGCGCCCGTAGCGGAACGCCTCAGTTTCCACCTGGACAAGCCGGTAGTTTTCGCGGCGGACGACGCCGTGGTCGGCGACAACGCCCGCAAAGCCGTTTCGGAAATGAAGGACGGCGACGTGGTACTGCTTGAAAACACGCGCTTCCGCAAAGAGGAAACCAAGAACGAGGAAGCCTTTTCGAAAGATTTGGCGTCCATCGCGGACTTATATGTCAACGACGCCTTCGGCTCGGCGCACAGGGCGCACTGTTCCACGGTGGGCGTTACGCGGTTCGTGAAGGAATCCGCCGTGGGTTATCTTATGCAAAAAGAGCTTAAATACCTTGGCGACGCGGTGGACGACCCGGTACGGCCCTTTGTGGCGATTTTGGGCGGCAAAAAAGTTTCCGATAAAATCGGCGTAATAAACAACCTGTTGGAAAAAGTAGACACGCTGATTATCGGCGGCGGCATGGCGTACACGTTCTTTAAGGCGCAGGGGTACGGCGTGGGCACTTCGCTGTTGGAAGCCGAATGGGTGGACTACGCGGGCGACATGATTAAAAAGGCGAAGGAAAAAGGCGTAAAGCTTTTGCTTCCCGTTGATACCGTCGCGGCGAAGGATTTTGCCGCAGACGCGGAATATAAAACCGTTCCCTCAAACGAAATCCCGGACGGTTGGATGGGGCTCGATATCGGCGAAAAAACCCGCGAGCTGTTCACCGGCGCGTTAAAGGACGCGAAGACCGTTATTTGGAACGGCCCCATGGGCGTGTTCGAGTTTGAGAACTTTGCCAAGGGTACGCTCGCTTTGGCGCAGGCGTTGGCGGATATCGACGCCACCACCATCATCGGCGGCGGCGACTCGGCGGCGGCGGTCAACCAAATGGGCTACGGGGAAAAGATGTCGCATATCTCTACCGGCGGCGGCGCTTCGTTGGAATTCTTAGAAGGCAAGGAACTCCCCGGCGTGACCGCGGTGCAGGATAAATAGCTGAATTGGAGGGTTTTATGCGCAAGAAAGTAATCGCCGGCAACTGGAAAATGTACAACGCCCCGTCAAAAGCCGTATCGTTTGTCAACCAGATAAAGGACAAAATCGACACGGACAAGTCCGACGTGGTGCTGTGCGTTCCCTATATCAGTTTGCAGCCGGTCATGGACGCGCTGAAAGGCACGCGGGTCAGCGTCGGCGCGCAAAACATGCACTACAAGGACGAAGGCGCGGTCACGGGGGAAATTTCCGGCGCGATGCTCAAAGAAATGGGCGTGCCCTATGTGATCATCGGGCACTCGGAAAGACGCGCCGGTTTTAACGAGACCGACACCGGCGTAAATTTAAAAACCATCAAGGCGCTTTCCCTCGGGCTTAAGCCCATCGTCTGCGTGGGCGAGTCGTTAAAGCAGCGCAAGGAAGGCATCACCAACGATTTGCTCCGCCGCCAGACCACCATCGCCCTGTACGGTATTTCAAACGGCGACGCGGAAAAAATCATCATCGCCTACGAGCCCATTTGGGCTATCGGAACGGGCATGGCGGCCACCAGCGCGGACGCGGAGGAAGCCTGCGCCACCATACGCGAAACCGTCGCGGGGATTTACGACCGGGAAACCGCCGACGCGATTCGTATTTTATACGGCGGCAGCGTTACCGCGGACAACGCGCCGGAGCTTTTCGCCCAACCCAACGTGGACGGCGGGTTGGTAGGCGGCGCGAGCCTTAAACCGGACTTTGAGAGGGTCGTTAACTTTGACGGAAAATAAAAACACCACGGTATTAATGATTTTAGACGGCTTCGGCCTGTCGGACGAAACAAACGGAAACGCCATAAAACTGGCGGATACGCCCAACTACGACAGGCTTGTCGCTTCGTCGTATTTCCAACAGGGACGGGCAAGCGGCCTTGACGTGGGCCTGCCCGACGGGCAGATGGGCAATTCGGAAGTCGGCCACACCAATATTGGCGCGGGGCGTATCGTCTATCAGGAACTTACCCGCATCACCAAGGAAATCGGAGACGGCGATTTTTTTAAAAACGAAGCGTTCCTTGCCGCCATGGAAAACTGCAAGAAACACGGCAGCGCCCTTCACCTGTACGGGCTGCTTTCCGACGGCGGCGTGCACAGCCATAACACGCATTTGTACGCGCTGTTGAAGTTGGCGAAACAGTCGGGGCTTTCCAACGTTTATGTACACGCGTTCCTCGACGGGCGCGACACGCCCCCCGCTTCCGGTTTGGAATACATTCGTCAGCTTGAGGAAAAAACCCGGGAGCTTGGCGTGGGGAAAATCGCGAGCATTGCGGGGCGCTATTACGCCATGGACCGGGACAACCGTTGGGAACGCGTGCAAAAAGCCTATGA
>JAISWA010000124.1 GCA_031271275.1 Clostridiales bacterium
CACAACTCCCTTTTATACTGCTGCGGTTTGCCGCAAACAAACCGTACAACGGCGGGGTAAAAATCGCCGTTTGCCGTATAATATGTCAGGGAGGACGTGGGGGTGAGTTGTCTAAGGGGCCGTTAAACCTGCCTTAAAAAATTTCGTAGCTCACGGATGTCTCATAAACCTGCCCGGCTTGCAAATGCGTGAAATTCGGGAACCGCGCCAAATCTTCCGTGATTCCGTCCCTGCCGGGCAAGGCGCTCCAAGGCTCTATGCAAATATAGGGCGCGTTTACAAAGGGTTTCTGCCACAGCCCTAAGTAAGGCATATCCGGGTAGCGGACGCAAACGCCGCGGTCGCCTTTGGAAGACTTTAAGGTTATCGCTTTTGAAACATTCTTTAACACAATCGCGTCATTGTTGAACATAGCATGGTTCAACCGTATCCGCCGGTTATCTTCTATCGGGTAAGGCCCGTACCGGTCGTCCGGCAGCAGGTTCTCCGAGAGCAAGACCTGCTCCGGGTCGCACGGCTCGTTAAATTCCAAATAATAATCCTCAAACGCGCTTCCTTCCTCAAGCGGGATATTGAAGCCGGGGTGCGCGCCGATGGCAAAAGCAAGCGCCTCCGGCGAATGGTTGGCAACCCGATGCGTAATGTTTAAGCGGTTGCCCCGCAAGGCGTACTCAATGGAATACGCGAATTCAAAGGGGTATATTTCCCTTGAGGCGTCGCTGTCGCGCAAGGTAAAGCGCATGGCGTCCGCCTTGTGCTCGTCGCATGTAAACAGGCTTGCCGGCGCGAACCCGTGTATGGGCATTTTATAAGTCTTACCCCCGTAAGCGTATTCCCCGTTATACAACCGCCCGATAAAAGGGAACAGGTTGGGCGCGCGCCGCTTCCATATTTCAGGCGCGCCCTGCCAGAGATACTCCCCGCCGCCGCAAGGGCGGATGCTCGTAAGCTCCGCGCCAAGTTCGTCGGCGGAGACCGTAAGTGTGCCGTTTTCAATTGTAAAGACCATTTCGCTCGCTCCTTTTTATATTTTTAAGTAGTCCATCAATTCCGCTGTTGCCGAAAAATCCCCCACAATGGCGTGCGCGCCCGCTTGAATCAATCTCCGGCGCTTTACGGGGCTGACGCCCTTCCCCGCCGCCTCGTCACTTGCCACGCCCAACGCGAGCGCGCCGTTTTCCGCGCCAAGCGCGATTTCCACCTTCCCGTCCCCAACCATCAGAAGCCGCGCGCCGGGGAGCCCCTTTTCCTCCATAACCATACGAATAACCGCTTCCTTTGAGCAAGCGGCTTTCCGCGGCGGCGCGCCTTTGATGAAGCTGAAATATCCCGTCAACCCCAATACTTCCGCCTCTCTCACCACGTCCGGGTGGTCGGTTCCGCTGGCTACGCAAATCTCCACGCCTTTGTTTTTCAGCGCGCTTAAAAACGCGCGGGTCCCTTCTATCAAATACTGTTCGGGTTTTTCTTTCCCGCTTTCAAGGTTGGCGACGCGCGCCGATACCTGCCGCATCAGCCTGCGGTTATACTCCTCCTTATACCACCACCCGTCATGCGCCTGCGGGTTAAGCCCCCGCTTTTTGACTTCGTTTGCCAACCAGCGCATCTGGTATATGGTTTGTATGCCGGCGGACTCCTCGATATACTCGTTGACGGCGCGGCGCAGTTCCCGGTCGTCGGGAAGCTTTTCCGCGCCGATCATTTCCATCATCATGGGCCGCATTACTTCTTCCCAACCGCAGCGCAGCGTTGAAAGCGTCCCGTCAAAATCGAAAATAGCCGCCCTTATTTCCCCGGGCTTGACAGCGCGGTTTTTCAAAATTTCAATACTCATGCAAACGCCTCGCTTTGGCGAATCATTTCCGCAGGGGTGGCGACGCCGGTGGTACCCAGTTTTTGTATGGTGACGCTTGCGGCGATATTGGCGAAAGAAAGCGCATCCGGTCCGCTTAGCCCCGCCCCGAGGGCGCAGGCAAACCCGGAAAGGAAGGTGTCCCCCGCGCCTACGAAATCGAAAGGCCCGGGCACTTTCAGCGCCGGAGCCAAACGGACGGCGCCATCCTCCGCCCAAAGCGAACCCCGTTCGCCTATGGTCACCACGGCGGGGCAGCCGGTTTTTAAGGCTAACGCCAACGCCATCTCGCCGTATACGCGCAACGCCGCATCGCCGTTGGGCGTGTCCAAGCCCAACGCGGCGGCGGCTTCCACCTCATTGGGCTTGACGATTACATCCGTAAAGTGCCGTACCCTGTCCCGGCTGTCAACGATGACGCGTTTTCCGCGTCTGCCCAACTCCGACAGCGCCTGCCTCACTTCATGGGAAACTATGCCGTATTCGAGTTGGTCGCACACGGCGATTGCGTCGCATTCCCCGGCGGCGGAATACAGCGCGTCTATAATTCTTTTGACATATTCCGGGGGAAGCGGTTCGCGGTTTTCAAAATCTATCCGGGGGTCTTCGTACCGCACGGGGGAAATCCCGCTCCGGACAGGCTTGCAGTAGGCGGGGGTGACGCGCTCCCCGCAAGTGAAGATAAAATCTTTTGAGACGTTTACCGCCTCCAGTTCTTTTGACAGCACGCTCCCGCGCCAATCCTCCCCGATTACGGAAACGGGGACGATTTTTTGGACGCAAAGCGCCGCGATATTCGCGATTACATTGCCGCCGCCGCCCAAGCTGCCGTATTCGCGCACCACCGGCAGCGGATGATGCGGCGTCTCGCGGGAAAGCCGGCTGCGCGTCATATCGGCGACCCAATAAAGGTCAAGGCTGATGTCGCCCAAAACGCAAACCCGCAGGTCTTTTATTTTCTCAAGGGTTTCACGCACCGTTTGCGGGGATATGCTTACGCGTTCCATTTCCGTGTCTCCCATTGCGCTATCTTGTTTCAACCAACTTGCGGTACAGGTTGGGTATCGTCTCCAGATGGTTGCCCTCGATATACAGCCCGACGCCCCCCAGTGACGTGGGGCGGTTAATCACGTTTTTGCGCGGGCGGTAATAGTAGTGGAAATGGTCGTCCGCCACCGGGGAAGTATAATCGCCAAGCGGAATCATATCAAAGTTGGCGGCGGTAATTTTTCGCGCGGGGAAACCCTGATTGCGCGCGATAGACAGCGCTTTC
>JAISWA010000182.1 GCA_031271275.1 Clostridiales bacterium
ATACAACCCTTGTTTTGACAAAGAGAGGAAGCCTTTATGGATTTTCAGTTGAGCTACACACCGGATATGGAAAACGAACGTTGGAACGTAAAATTATCAGGGGAAATTGACATTTTTAATTCCGCGCAGCTTAAAACGCAGCTTACGGAACTGCTTGCCGAAAGAAACGCCCATTTATACGTTGACTGTAAAGCGCTTGAATTTATTGACTCGACGGCGTTGGGGGCGCTTGTCGGCGTATTAAAGACCGTGAAGGAAAACGGGCGCGAAATGCATTTGCTTAACGTAAGGCCGAATTTATTTAAGCTTTTCCGCTTAACTAATCTGGATGATGTGTTTATTTTTGAGGAGGAGAGCGCCGATGCAAAATGAGCGGGATGATAACCGTATCAAACTTTCCTTTCCGGTCAACGCGGCTTATGTTTCGTCCGCGCGGCTCACGGCTTCAAGCATCGCCAACCGGATGAGCTTCGACATTGACGAAATCGAAGACATCAAGACCGCCGTTTCGGAAGCCTGTACATATATTATCAAGGCGTTGGTGTCCGACGCGCGGGGTAATTTTGAGATTTCCTTTTTACTGCGGGAAGACAAAGAGACTATGGATATTTTAATTACGGCGCCGGGAAGTCTCTCCGAAGCGTCTGAAGACGATATAGGCCTGATGATGATTCAAGGGATGGTAGACAGCTTCAACCTCTCAGGCACGGGGAAAGACAACATTGTGGTCAAAATGACCAAGAAGCATAAAGCTTCCATATTCAGTTGAGCAAACGGGCCCCGGAGGCGGTTTGGGAGTGGGATATTAACAGCGAACCCGCGCGTGTCAAACAGACCGTGGGGGAAATACTCGCGCGCCTCGACGAGGCGGCGCCCGGGCAGACCCTTGAGGAACGCGGCGACCTTAAGCTTATTTTTAGCGAGTTGTTATATAATGCAATCATACACGGCAATAATTCAGACCCGGACAAAAAAGTGCGTATCAGCCTGCAGGTAGTCAACGGGCGGCAGGTAAACGCCGGCATCACGGACGAAGGTCCGGGCTTTGATTATCAGCAGACCGTGTCACGCGACCCTGTCGAAGGGCTGTACAGTGAAACCGGAAGGGGCATACAGATTGTTAACGCACTTGCCGACAAGCTGTCCTTTGATTCTTCCGGGCGCCGCGTGATGTTTGAAAAACGCGTCGGTGCTTTAAATGGATAACCGTGTCGGCAATATTCTTATCGTGGACGGTTCCGTCCAATCCACCTACCTCATAAGCCATTGGCTGCGTATGGAGGATTTAATCATCAACACCGCCGAGAGCGGGATTAACGCGTTTGCGAAAGTGAACCTGCTTATTCCCGATATTGTGATTTCGAATGTGGTTTTGCCGGACATCAGCGGGTTTGACTTGTGCAAGCGCGTAAAGTCCAACCTGAGGACGCCCGATACGCTAGTGCTGCTTTTCAGTTCCCTCAAGAGCGAAACCAACCGGGTCAGGGCGGAGGAAATAGACGCGGACGATTATATAGAAGATATTTCCGACCAGTACCAGTTGATTTCCAAAGTGCGGTCGTTAAGGAAGCTTAACCGCCTCAGTTATCAGCTTCGCAAACGGTACGCGGAGTTGGAGGAACAAAACCGCACCCTCAGTATGGAGTTGGAAATGGCGACGCAGGTACAGCGGGCGCTGATTCCCCAAATAGATATGCGCATAAACGAAACGGTTCTGCTCAGCAGATATTACCCCGCGATGGGTATCGGCGGGGATTTTTATAATATCATACCCCTTTCGGAAAACAGCTTCGTTATCGTAATGGGGGACATCAGCGGTCACGGGATTGCCGCCTCGCTCTTAACCGCCGTTTTGAACATGATTATTAAAAACCTCGCCCAACGCTGCAATGACCCCGGTCTGCTGCTGCATCATTTAAACAAAGAGCTGTACGGGATGTTCAAAAACATGACCGGCCACAATTACTCCGCAAGCGTATTTTGCGCGTTGGTCAACACACAGGAAAAATATATCCGCTACTCCAACTCCGGGCTGTGTTTCCCCTTATATGTGGACGTTGACCAAAATATTGTGACGGAGCTCGATTCCGTCGGCACGCCCATCGGGATGTTTAAGGAATCGCTTTATACCATGCGGGTTTTGATGTATACGCCCGGGGATTTACTGTTGCTGCATACAGACGGGTTGCAGGACACCTTCTATAAAAAACACGCGGACGAGTTTACCCGGCATATAATGGAGATCCTGTCCAGAATACGGAATTACGCGAGCCTTGAGGAAATGCTGAACGTACTCAGCAACGAGTTTTATATACCCGGGGCAAGCGAGGCAAAGCGCATGGCGCATGACGACTGCACCATGATAATATGCAAACTCTAACGAAACAGGAGGCACCTATGATTTCAAATCAAATACTGCAGAACGCGATTGACGGCCTTAAAAACATCACCCACACCAATATCAGCATTATCGAGCGCGACGGCAAGCTGATCGCAAGCACGGAAAATCTAATCCCCTACGATTACCAACCGGTTATGGAAAATTTCATCCATTCCCCGGCGGATACCCAACAGATACAAAGCAACCAGTTTTTTAAAGTGTATGACAACGGCGTTGCCGAATACGCGGTGGTGATTCACGGGGAGGACGATTACGCTTACCGCGTGGGCAAAATTGCCGCGTTCCATATACAGGGGCTGCTGATTGCGTATAAGGAGCGTTACGACAGGGACAATTTCGTGAAGAACCTGCTGCTCGACAACCTGCTGTTGGTGGACATCTACAACCGCGCCAAGAAGCTGCATGTCGAAAACAATGTGCGCCGTGTGGTATATTTAATCGAGACGGAAATCGACAAAGAAATGAGCGCGGTGGAAATCGTTCGCGGTATTTTCCCGGCGAAGCAGCGGGATTTTGTGACGGCGGTTGACGAAAGCAGTATTATTCTGGTAAAAGAACTGCGGGAGAAAGAAGCTTCCGAAGATATCGAAAAGTACGCGCGTATCATATGCGATACCCTCGGCAGCGAGGCGATGAGTAAGGTCACCGTCGCCATAGGCACGGTGGTATCCGATTTAAAAAATGTGTCGTCTTCTTATAAAGAAGCGCGCATGGCGCAGGAGGTCGGCAAGATTTTTGAGCCGGACAGGCAAATCGTCAACTATGAACAGCTCGGTATCGGCAGGCTAATTTATCAGCTCCCGCTTTCCCTGTGCCGGATATTTATCAAAGAAGTGCTTCACGGGGTCAACATGACCCAGTTTGACGACGAAACGCTCGCTACGGTTTCCAAATTTTTCGAGAACCACCTGAACGTTTCGGAAACTTCCCGGCAGCTTTACATCCATCGCAACACCCTCGTCTACCGGTTGGATAAATTGCAAAAGTTAACCGGGCTCGACCTTCGCAATTTCAACGACGCGATTACGTTTAAAATCACGCTGATGGTCAGCCGGTATATGCAGTATAAAGAAAGGCATTCCTTTTAAGCTATGATTGATATTATTGACGCGACAAAGGTTTACGACAACGGCGTAAAGGGCATAAACGGGCTGAGCCTTTTCATAGAACAGGGAGAATTCGTTTTTATCGTCGGGAGCAGCGGCTCGGGCAAGTCTACGTTGGTGCGGCTGCTGCTGAGGGAAATAGAGGCGACGGAAGGCTCGATAATCGTAGACGGGCAAGACCTTTCGGCGCTTAAACGGCGGGACATGCCCTACTATCGCCGCAAGCTCGGCGTGGTTTTTCAAGATTTCCGGCTGCTGCGGAACAAAACGGTGTTTGAGAATGTCGCCTTCGCCATGCAAATTGTGGAAGCGACCCACCGGGAGATACGGCGCACCGTGCCGCAGGTGCTAAACCTTGTGGGGCTTTCCCGCAAGGCAAGGTCATACCCGGACCAACTCTCCGGCGGTGAGCAGCAGCGAACGGCGCTTGCGCGCGCGATCGTAAACTCGCCGCCTCTTTTAATTGCGGACGAGCCTACCGGTAACCTGGACCCCGGCACCGCGTGGGAGATTATGACCCTGCTCGAGGATATCAACGACCGGGGGACCACCGTGGTGGTGGCGACCCACGCCAAGGAAATCGTGGACAATATGCAGAAAAGAGTCGTCGCCCTGCGCAACGGCGTGATTATGAGCGACGAGGAAATGGGCGGGTATAACGATGAAATTTAGGACGCTCAGCTATTATTTGCGCGAAGCCGCCCGCAACCTGATTAAAAACCGGCTGATGTCCGTCGCGTCCATACTGACGGTGGCGTCTTGTATTTTAATTGTTTCGGTGTTTTACTGCCTGGCGGCGAACGTGGATTTTTTCCTGGGGCAGTTGGAGGAGAGCATACAGGTTTCGGTATTCCTGCGGGACGACGTTTCCGTTGAGGGGGTGCAGGAGCTTAACAGCCGCATTCACGCCATCCCCCATGTGGTTAACGTAGTGTATGTTTCCCCCGACGAAGCGTTTGAGGATATAAAAGCCGGTATGGGAAACCCGGCGCTCTTTGACGGGCTGTCGGGCAAGGATGTGCTGCCGAGGTCCTTCGACGTGGAGATTGACGACATACGCAACCAGCCCGACGTGATTAACGCGTTGGAAAGTTTAAGCGCCGACGGCGTGGAAAACATCCGGCATTCACAGGAGCTGGCGGACGGGGTGCGCGTGTTTTCCGACCTGTTGCGGGTGGTTTGCGTAGTTTTAATTATAATACTCGGGGTTATATCGATCGTAATCATCATCAACACCATACGCATTACGGTCAACGCCCGCAAAACGGAAATAAATATTATGAAATACGTGGGAGCCACCGACTGGTTCATCCGTTGGCCCTTTGTGGTGGAGGGCGTGCTTATCGGGTTTCTCGGCGGGCTGATTCCCTCCGTCGCCTGTTGGTTTTTATACGGTTACGCGGTTGGCGCGATACCGGAGTTGATTCCGTTAATCTCTTTTGTCAAGTTCAGGCCGGGTTATGATATTTTTATGTACCTGCTGCCCTTCGACCTCTTGCTCGGCATGTTTATCGGCATAATCGGCTCGGTGTTCTCGGTGAGGAAGCATTTGAAAGTATAAGGAGTTGTGCTATGCGTCGTTTTACCTATATGCTTTTGTGCGCGGTGCTGCTTGCCGGTTTCCCGGCGGATGTTTACGGAAGCCTTTCCGAGTTGGAACAGGAAAAGAACGAAGCCAATCAGCAATTGCAAAACACAAAGGATCAGCAGGCGTTTATCCAAAGCGAAATCGCCCGGGTGAACCGTGAAATGCAGCAGTTGGACGACGCGCTGATCAAAGCGTCGGACGAGCTTGACGTGGTTAAGAAATCCCTTGAGGACACGAAAGCCCGGCAGCAGCAGAGTGAAAAAGAACTGGCGGAGGCACAGGCGGAACGCGACCGGCAGTTTGAAATGTTTAAAGACCGGCTGCGGGTCATGTACGAGTACGGTGAGGC
>JAISWA010000189.1 GCA_031271275.1 Clostridiales bacterium
GGAATGCACACGGTGCTCGGGGTGTCCAATATTTCCTTCGGCTTGCCGGAGCGGGAGCGGATTAACGCCTCCTTTTTCACCCTCGCCATGAGCCGGGGGTTAAGCGCCGGAATCGTCAACCCCATGAGCGCCCCGCTCATGGACGCGTATTTTGCGTTTAACGCGTTAAACGGCATGGACGAAAACTGCGCGAAATACGTGGCGCGGTTTTCCGCGAAAAATATTTCCGTTAAGGAAGCCGCCGCGCCTGCGGGGAAAACGGATTTATTCGACGCGGTGGTGAAGGGACTGAGCAAGGAAGCCTATCATGCCGCGTCGACGATGACCGCCGAAACGCCTTCGTTGGAAATAATCGATCAGTATTTAATCCCCGCGTTGGACAGGGCGGGACGGGATTTTGAGCGCAAAACGATTTTCCTGCCCCAGCTTCTGATGAGCGCCGAAGCCGCAAAATCCGCTTTTGAAGCCGTTAAAACCTATATGGCGGAGAAGGGGGACGCCCGGGAGAAGCGCGGGAAAATCCTGCTCGCCACCGTTTGGGGGGATATTCATGACATCGGGAAGAACATTGTGAAAATCCTGCTTGAGAATTACAACTTTGAAGTGATTGACCTGGGGAAGAACGTTCCGCCGGAGCTTATCGCGGAAACGGTTAAAAAGGAAAACATACGCCTTGCAGGGCTGAGCGCCCTTATGACGACCACGGTCGTTAACATGGACGAGACCATCCGCCTGCTTAGGCAGGAAGCGCCGAACTGCCGGATAATGGTGGGCGGCGCGGTGCTAACCCAGGAATACGCGGACCGTATCGGCGCGGATTTTTATTCCGCGGACGCCATGGGCGGCGTGCGGTACGCGGAAGAATTTTTCGAAAAACCATAAAACGCTGTATTTAATACTTCCCAAAATCGGGACTGTCGTAAATATGTGAGGCGTTGGGCGCGATTACGGTGCGATTTTGCAGTTTCGGGTGCGCGGTGGTAAACGCAGTACCGTCGGCGGTTGACGTTTTCGTTCCGGACACGGCCGCCTTCGGAGGATTTAAAACCGGCCTTGCGGTCGCCGCCGCTGTGGGTTTCGCCCGTTCGGGCGTTTTCGCCGTGTTTAATAAGGACGGCCTTGTTTCCGGTTTCGCTTCGCTCAGCAGGCTATACACGCGTTCAAGTTCCGTTTTTATTTTAGCGAGGTCGCCCGGGTACGCATATTCACCCGGCGGTTCCGGCCTTCGCGACGACAGCCTGGAAAGGGACGATATTACTTCACGGGCGTGTTCCGACAACCGCTTGTTCGTTTCAGACAGGGCAGTCTTTACCCCGGCAAACTCCCCTCTAAACTCGCCGGTAATCATCCCGGAAAAATCACCGTTTCCTATGCGGTTCAGCGCGTTTACCGTTTCAGCAACAGGTTTTGACAGCGCGTTAACGGCGCCGGTTAAACCTTTCAACGTGCGCGCGTACTCGCCGCTCAAGTTTGCCGTCTCCGCCTTCTGCGAAAATTTACAGTCGTTTATGGCGGCGGACATTTCCTTTACCGCATCGTTCAAGCCTTTCAATTGTTCCCGCAGCGCTTCCACGCATTCGTTGACCCGCGCCCGTCCCCCGGGGAACGCCCCGGGCCTTGCGTTAAAATCCCCCTGCCTCAAACCGTTCAAGCCGTTTAAAAGTTCGTCCGTCTCATTATTATACACTTTAAGCGCCTTATTAAATTTGGCAGCCGTCTCGCGGTACGCGCCTTCATACGCACGTTCGTCAACCGCCGCGTTTATCTGCCCGGCGGCGTGTTGCTCCGACACGGAAGCGATTTCGCCCGTAAGCCGCTTGACAGTGTTCGTCAAGCTGTTAAGCGCGGGTTCAAGTTCCCCTTTCCCGGACTGGGGAAACACGTTGAAGTTCCCTTTGGCGGCGGCGATAACTGCCTCCGTTATTTTTTTTGCGCGCGCATTTTCCATCCGCGTTTTAACCGCCAGTATAACCGTCAGCACGGCGAAAATGACAAGCAGCGCCCATAAAATATAAATTTGCATAAACAAGCTCCATTCTATCGATATAGGCGGTAACAACTGTTTAAACGGGCGCTGCGTCGCGTTTGCCAACGCAAACGCTCCACTCGTGTGGGCGCTGCGCGTCCTCCTCGCGCCCGTTTATATTTAATTTTTACCGCCTATATAGCACCATCATCGCGAACGGCAGCAGCGCCGTCAGGGCTGTAAGTATAAACAACATGGGAACCGCAACCGCCGCCGCTTTTGACAAAGCGCGTTCGCTCTCCCCGGCAAAAGCCGCCGCCGCGTTGCCCGCCATTTCTTCCTCGCGGTCCGCCTCAACCGCTTCTGCCACTATGCTATAAAATTCGGGCGAAAGCGCTTGCGCACAGGACAGCGCCGCATCGGAAACGGAAAGCTTTTTATTTCCCGAACGCAGCCGCGTGTTGGCTTCCCTTATTTTTTCTTCCAAATACAGATTATGAACCGCCGCGCGCAGCCATTCATCGGAAACCGGCGCATACGCCGATTTGTTTTTAAACAGCACGCCAAGCCCCCGGGCAATCCGCCCGGCATACCACGGCACAGACACTTTCCGCAGCAACCGCCCCCGGACGAGCCGGCTGTCCGTATACCGCCTGACCGCGGGGAAGCGCGGCAGCATTATGAGCGCGGCGATAACAAAAACCGTTGCCGCGGCAAGCGCCCACCCCCGCGAATAAAGCCCGCGCACCGTTTCGAACGCCGCGCCGGCCGCGTCCGGCAAGAGCAAATTCGCTACGGGGATTAAAGAGGCGGTCATCCAGA
>JAISWA010000201.1 GCA_031271275.1 Clostridiales bacterium
CCCACCGTCCGCTCAGACATGGTGTAGCCCTTCTGCTCCACATTCGTGCTTTCGCACAGGAACAGCAGCACGCCTTCCTTCCCCAGTTCCGCGAAACGCTGCAAGTCGATGGGTTCGTCCTGTATGGGCGTATAGTCCACCTTAAAATCGCCGGAATGCACCACAAGCCCCACCGGCGTGCGGATAGCCAACGCGACGGAATCCGCTATGCTGTGGGTGGTATGGATAAATTCCACGGAAAAGCACCCGAGCGCCACCGACTGCCCCGGCGAGACGCAGAAGGTTTCCGTCTGCCCCGTCAGCCCGTGCTCCCTGAGTTTATTGTCCACCAACCCAAGCGTAAGCTTCGTGCCGTATAGCGGCACCTTAATGTCCCGCAGGAAATACGGCACGCCGCCGATATGGTCCTCGTGGGCGTGGGTCAGCACCAACCCGCGTATTTTCTGCCGGTTATTCATCAGATACGTAAAATCGGGAATCACTAAGTCGATCCCGAGCATTTCATCCTGCGGGAACGCGACGCCGCAGTCCACGATAATCAAATCGTTCCCGTATTCCAGGACGGTCATGTTCTTTCCGATTTCCTCCAGACCGCCCAATGATATAACTTTTAATTTACCCTTTCTTGAAGCCAATAAAACTACTCCTTTTCAATTCTCAATCTCAATTTCCAACGCGTCGTACTCATCCTTAAACAAGTCGAACGCCTTGTCAAATTCCGCGTGTTCGCCGTCCAAAAGCTCAAAAACCATTTCCTCGCCGCTGTCCCCCACCCGCTTAAACAGCAGCACGTCGGAATCCCCGCCGTCTTCCGGCTCATCCTCCGCAAGCAGGTACAAACAGCCGTCCGCCTCCTTTGAGGCGAGCACGCGATAGTCCACCTCGTTGCCGTACTCGTCGGTCATGGTGATTACGTCGTCGTCAAAATCGCTTTCGTCCTGCGGGTCTTCATAATCCGTAAATTTTCCGTCTTCCATTTTTTCAAAACCCTTTCTCTTATTTTGCGCGTCAAGGTAGCCTTGTAAGATATACACCGCCGCCATCTCGTCCACGCGCTCGGCGTAACGCCCGGCTGACAATTCCTTTGAGACGCGGGAAACCGCCGCCGTGCTCAGGCGTTCGTCCCACAGCGCCACCGGTATTCTTTTAAAATTGCGCGACAGCTTTTCTTTAAATAGAAGCGTTTTGCGGCAGCGCTCGTTTTCCCCGCCGTTCATGCCCCTGGGGAAACCAAGCACGATGGTATGTACGCCGTATTCGCGGATAATCCCCTCAAGCCGCCGCATATTCGCGCGCAAAGCCCCGGGCGCTTCCCGGCGCAGGGTTTCCAACCCCAACGCCACCCTGCCTTCGGGGTCGCTTACCGCCACGCCCACGGTTTTGTCGCCAAAGTCCAACCCGAGAAAACGCAACGGCTTACAGTTCTTCCCGTAAAAAGGCGCGGACGATTTCCTCCAACAGCTCGTCGCGCTCAAGCTTTCCGATAAGCGTGCGCGCGTTTTTGTGGCTGGTGATGTATGTAGGGTCGCCGGAAAGGATGTATCCCACGATTTGGTTAACGGGGTTATACCCTTTTTCTTTAAGCGCGGAATACACCTTGATTAAAATATCGCTGACCTCGTTGCGCACTGCGCGGTCATTGACGTTTACCTTTTGCGTGTCGGAAAAATTGACCATAACTTTCCCCTTTCGTTTCTTTAGAGCCTGTCTAATATAAAACCTTGCCCGTGATGAACGCGCCTTTTTCATCCGCCGATTTTAACCGTACCGTTACGAGTTCGTTCCACAAATTCAAACCGGTATCTTCCGCGCGAACCTTAATATAATTTTCGGTATGCCCTTCCCAGAAACCGCTTTTATTCGTTTCGAACAAAACTTCCGCGGTACTGCCGATGTTTTGCCGCAGGAAGCCCCGCTCAAGGTTCGCCGTTAACCGGCGCATTCGCTCGCCGCGTTCGTTTTTCACTTCCGGAGGAATTTGGTTTTCGAAACCGGCGGCGGGCGTTCCCGCCCTCGGCGAGTATTCAAACACATGCGCCCTCGCGAAACCCACGCGCTCCACAAAACGCAGGCTCTCCTCAAAATCCGCGTCCATCTCCCCCGGGAAGCCGACGATAACGTCCGTGGTAAGCGCGGCGTTGTTTCGCACTTCCCGCAGGCGCGCAGCCGCTTCCGCGTATTCCCGCGCGGTATACCGCCGGTTCATCCTTTTCAGCGTCGCGTCGCAGCCGCTTTGCAGGGAAAGGTGAAAATGCCCGCAGATTTTCGGGTTTTCCGCCACCGCCCGCAGGAAGTTTTCCTCGGCGGCGCAAGGCTCTATGCTGCTTAACCGCAACCGCCGCAGGCCGTTTACCTTCGCGACCGCCGCCATCAGCTCCGGCAGGGGTTTACCCGAATCTTTTCCATAGGAAGCCGCGTGTATACCTGTCAGCACAATTTCTTTGTAGCCCCGGGCGACGAGATTCTCCGCCACGGCGAGGACCTCGCCAAACGCGCGGCTGACCACCCGCCCCCGGGCGTAAGGCACAATACAGTACGCGCAGTACCTGTCGCAGCCCTCTTGAATCTTAATATACGCACGGACGCGCCCGGCGGCGGGTCCGGCGGAGGCTTCCGGTTCGTCGCCCACACCCGCCGCGTCAAAACCCGGCGAAGCGCCGCCCGCGTCCCGGCCGTCCGAACCGGACAGCCACGCAAGCAGGCTCGCGACATCCCGCGAATTAAAGGCGAAATCCGCCCCCGCCTCCCGCACCGCTTCCTTTGAAATATTGGAAAGGCACCCGCACACGGCGACGCGGGCTCCGGGGTTAAGCTTCCGGGCGCGGCGAATCATCTGCCGCGACTTGCGGTCGGCGATGTGCGTCACGGTGCAGGTATTTATAAGGTAGATATCCGCGGGCTTGTTAAAGTCCGTAACCGTATACCCGCGACCGGTCAGGGCTTCCAACAGCGCGTCGGTGTCGCACCGGTTCACCTTGCAACCGAGGGTGCATTCCGCGACGGTTTTATCCAATAACGTTTGGGGGCAGCATTTCGCGAAGCTGCTCCACGATAACGGAATGCTCCGGCACGCCCTTACCCGTGGCGAACACATAGATATCGCCGGGCTCGCAGCCCGCAAGCTGCAGCGACTCCAACGCCTTCTTGCGGTACCTTTCGCTTCCGGTGACGGAACCGCAGGTGAGCAGCAGGTTTACCTTAACGCCTTCTAAGTTCGCGTTGTTCAAAAAATACCACGCCGGTCCCGCCACGTTCCCGCCCCACACGGGCGAACACAGGTAAATCTCTTTGCCGTCGATTTTTTCGGGCATGTTGGAGACGGGGTACCCCTTCCCCGTGACGGCGAGGTACAGCGCGCGGAAGATGAAGAAGGACTTTTCATTAAGGGGGGACTTGAGTTCCTGCATCGGCTGCCGGAGCACGTCGTGAAGCGCGTGGGCGAAAACTTTTGTTTTTTGACCTGCCGTATAGTACAGTATCATAACATCCGCTCCTCAGTTTAAAACAAATACTTTTCAATGCCTAATATTACCATAGCGCTTTTGTTATGGCAAAGGTCTTTAAAGGAGACTCACATGCCCGAAGGCAAACGACACAACCGGTTACGCGGCGCGGGGGAATATTCTTTTGAGGAAAAGCGTTCGCGCTTTATCGGCTACTGCGAACCCGCCGCCTCCGAGGAAGCCGCCCGGGCGTTTATCGAAAGCGTCCGTTCCGCGCACAAGACGGCGTCGCACCATGTATACGCCTACCAGACCCCGCAGGGGAACAACCCGGCGTACACGCGCCACAGCGACGACGGCGAGCCGCAGGGTACGGCGGGGCTTCCGGTGCTGAACGTTTTTCTTAAAAATGAAATCATACGGTTCGTCTGCGTGGCGGTGCGGTATTTCGGCGGGACGCTGCTCGGCAAGGGCGGGCTTACCCGGGCGTATTCGAAAGCGGCGAAGGGCGCGTTGGAAAGCGCGGGCTTCGAGCCGATTATCGAAATTAAAAATTATGAAGTGGTCTGCCGCTACGGGCAGCTTGCGCAGCTTAAATATTTTCTGGAAAAGAACGGCCTGCTCGACGGGGCGGACATGGAGTACGGGGAAAACTGCCGGGCGGTAATCGCGGTGCCGGAGACGAAGGAGGAAATTTTCCTGCAGGGCGTTGGGCTGTGCAGCCAATCAACTGTAAACATATAGACCGCCTATATAGGTCATTCTGAGCGAAGCGAAGAATCCTATAGGCGCAAAGAAGCCGTCCCCCCGCCGCCCCTTTCCCGCGCGTCTTGATTTTTGAAAATTTTCTGGTAGAATGGCAAGGTTCGTTCGAAATTTTTTCTGATGGGAGGTTTATCATGGCGAAATGTGAAGTGTGCGACAAGGGAATCCAA
>JAISWA010000242.1 GCA_031271275.1 Clostridiales bacterium
CCGTGCATCAACGCGACGGGACGGTTGGAAAGCGCGGATATTTCCGTAAAGTTGCTGCTCGCCTCCGCCGATGATATCACTTACCGCGCGGAGTTGGCTGAAAAGCTCGCATCCCTTAACGAAGAACGCAAGGCGCTGACCGCCGAAGGGGTTGACCGGGCTTTCAAAGCGCTTTCACAAACCGAGCCGGACAAGGTATTGGTGTTCGCCGACGCGGAGACCCACGAAAGCGTCGCGGGTATAGTTGCCGGGCGGGTCAAGGATGTGTTCAACAGGCCCGCGATTATACTGACCCGGGGGGACACGCCGGACGGCTTCAAAGGTTCCGGGCGCTCCATCGAAGGGTACAACATGTTTGAGGCGCTGTATAAGTACCGCAACCTTTTCCTGCGGTTCGGCGGGCACGCCATGGCGGCGGGCCTGACCCTTCCCGAAGAAAATATTCCCCTGCTGCGGGAAAACCTGAACAGGGACTGTGCGCTTACCGGGGAAGATTTCCGCCCGATGTGGGCGTTGGACGGGCTGCTTAAGCCGGAGGGAATTGACCTGGCGCTTTCCGGGGAGTTGTCGCGGCTCGCGCCTTTCGGCAAGGGGAACCCCGAGCCGCTGTTCGCCTCCGAAGGGCTGATACCGGAAACCCTGCGGGTTATCGATGAAAAGAGCACGATTATCTTTACTTTCCTATGCGAAAACGGGAAGCGGCTGAAGGGTATCTGCTTCGGGCTAAACGAAAAATTCGCGGAGGAACTGACCGCCTTCGACGAGCGGCGGCGGATGACGATACGCGCGGGCGCGCCGAAACAGGCGGGGCTTGTGATGGACGCGGTTTACGGCGTCGAGACCAATTTATATAATGGCGTAAAATCAGTGCAGCTGCGAATACGGGATTTTACGCTGAAAATATAAACACAAAGGAGCATTTGCGTGGACTTGAAAAAATTTGTCCGGGAAATACCCGACTTCCCGAGCAAGGGAATCCTTTTCCGGGATATTACCACGGTACTGATTAACCCCGGGGCGCTGCGCGCCGCGGTGGACGCGATGGCGCAAACCTTGGACGGCGTCGAATTTGATTTGGTGCTTGGCCCGGAGTCCCGGGGTTTTATTTTCGGCGTTCCGGTGGCGTACAATAAGGGGAAGGGGTTTGTTCCGGTGCGAAAGGCCGGCAAGCTGCCCCATGAGACGGTGAAAAAAGAATACGCGTTGGAATACGGCACCGCCGCAATCGAGATACACCGCGACGCCATTAAACCGGGGCAAAAGGTGGTTATTGTGGACGACCTGCTCGCCACCGGCGGTACGGCAAAGGCTATCACGGAGTTGGTGGAGGAACTGGGCGGAGAGGTCGCCGCGCTGACATTTTTGATTGAGTTGGAAGGGCTGAAGGGCAGAGCCGCGTTAGAGGGGTACACGGTGAAGACGGTGATGGAGTATTAGACAGGCTCTTACAGGCGTGAAATAATCCATTCCAACACGCCGGTGGCGAACAATAAATAAATAGCCGCCACGCACCAAAAGAATAAATCAAACATCGCCGGGCGCGGAATCCTTTCCGCGTCTTTTTTATCGCTGTCCGTTATTTCCGGTTCCAAAAGCGCAAGCGCCTCCCCCGTTCCTTCCGCCCTATCCACCCGCATAACCCGCAAAACTTCCCGTTTAAGGTTCCGTCCCTTATTATGGGAGATAAAGGTGCGGAAAAGGATGATTACGGCGGGCAGCATAATGAGCGAAATAATCCCGAGATTAATCAGCGCCGTGACAAGCCCCCCTGTCTCAAGACCGGCTTCGGCTATGGCTTCCGGTTCCAGGGGGACAAGCGCGGTAAGTACGCGGTCAAGGGTCAGCTGCATTCCGTTTACGCAAAAATGCGCCAGTACGCTTGCGTATAGGGAGCGGGTGCAATACACAAAATACGCGAAAATCACCCCCATAACAAACGCGTACAGGAACTGCTGCGCGTCCATATGCATGATCGCAAAAAAAAGCCCGTTAATAAGCGCGGCTTTTTTTATATCCGTGTTTTCCATATGCCGCGAAAAAATATACCCCCTGAAAGCGGCTTCCTCGCAAAGCGCCGGGGTCAGCGCGATAGCGGCGAGCATTACGGCAAACGGCTGCCGCTGCATTGCGCTCATCGCCTCGGCGATATTGTTAGGCGCGAAGGCGGTGCCAAGCCCGGAAAGAAACATCATGACAGGTTGCAGGAAAAGGCACAGGGCGGCAATCAGCAGAATATTCACCGCGCCGATTTTCCGTCTGTCAAACGTCCCGAACACGCGGCTTGCCCGCGTTTCGGAACTCTCCGACGCGGCACGCACGCCCGGTTTGGTAAACGCCTGCCAAACCAGAACCGGAACGACAAACCCCACCACCTCAGAGGCGATAATAAACCACGGCGTTCCCATAAAAGCCGAGAACGAAGCGCTTCCGAAATAAAAATCCATCGCGCCGAGCGCCATCGAAAGCACAATCTGCCAAATGACCAGAAACAGCATGAACGCGTTCCCGTAATTAAGGGGTCGCTTGCGGGTGTACGCTGTTTTATTCATACATCGCAACCAACGCCTTCGCCGCTTCACTCCTCTTTTGCGTCATGGGAATGACGCAGAAATAAAGCTCCCGCTCGTAAAGACCGAGCCGCTCAAACAGGGGGCAGTTACCCACCGGCACGCCGAAAAGCCGCTCGCTTCCGGCTTCGGCATCGTCCGAAACATACGCGGCATACGCCATATCCCCCGCGTTGGCGATTTTTTCCTCAAGCCCGGGGTTGAGGGCATACGCTTCTTCCAGAAAACTCTCTATCGGAATAATCATTTCGTTCTCCGCCATCGTATCAATCGCGGCTTTGTCAAGCAGCAAAGCATTCAAGTCCCCCACGGACATCATCGCGGCAAGCCGCTGCCCCATCACCATGTCGGTCTGGGGTTCGCCGGTTTGGAAAAAAGTCGGTACGTATACGGTCTGCCGCTCAAGGTCGTCTACAATCGCTACGGTCAGTTCATCCTCCAACAGCGTTACGTTCTCATAAGACTCGTAACCGCTCACCCAACCCACGGAAACATAATTCTGTTTTGGCGGGTTGATAAACCAACTGTTGATCAGGCTCCCGATAATAAACAATAAAATAACCCCGGCGATGATGGGGATTTTATAGTATTCCCAGATATATTCCCGTTTTTCTTTAAAGCCCATTACCTTTAACTTTGATAGCTCGCCTTTAAAACTGAATTTCGTATTCTCGTCCATATACCCGCCTGCTTTATTCTTTTTGTTTTCCCGCGTAATCGAGCAGCAGTTCCACCGCGTGGTCAAAGGATCTCGCTATTAAAAAATTTTTACGGTTGCTTACTAAAAGCATGGTATTAACCATAAACTTTTTAATACCGTCAATCCCTATGATGGCGCCGTGCTTGACATAGGGCTTGTTGGCTGTCAGGTATTGACCCAGGATATCCTTTGTCTCGGTGTCAATACGTATATTTTCCGCGTTGGTGATGGTCAGGACGGACTCCGGCGAGTATTGGGATATCCTTTCCCTCGCTTCGTCGGTGAGACGCCGCACGTCGTCGTTTGTTTGGGTCCCTGACAAATCGATGTACACAAATTTTTGCCCGCCCTGTGAGAATTCTTTTATGCGTTCCATACTACGCTTCCTCCTTGGAAAGCACTTTGCTTAAATCAGAAAGCGTCTCGCTTAGGTCCCGCAGGAAAGTTGGCGTCAGCGCGACGATTTTTTCCCAGTCGCCCGCCTTGCCCGCTTTTTCAAGCACCTCCGCCATCTTGTGCAGCACTTCCGCGCCGATGCTTGCGGACGCGCTTTTCAGCGCGTGGGCGTGTACCGTGAACGCCTGCATATTGCCCGACCGCAGGCATTTTTGTATCTCATCCGTAAGGGAGGTGCCGTCTTCGTAAAAAGCCTCGAGCATTTCCATATAAAGCGACAGCATACCCCCGGCGGTTTCCAACCCCTTCTTCGCGTCTACCCCCTGTATGGCATAAATGCTGCTTTTTCTTTTACCGGTCGGCAGTTCCGCTTCGGGCGCTTCGCCGGACAAGCATTTCTGCTTATGCTTGGGTATCCACCGCTCAAGCAGCGCGTTCAACTTTACCGTATCCATGGGTTTGGAGAGGTAATCGTTAAAACCGTTTTGCAAAAACATTTCCCGCGTGCCGGAAATGGCGTTTGCCGTCAGCGCGATAACCGGAATGTCCCGGTTAAACGCGTCTTCCGACCGGATGATCTGCATGGCCTCTATGCCGTCCATTCCGGGCATCATATGGTCCATAAATATCAGGTCGAAACGTTCCTTTTTGGCGGCAAGTATGGATTCCCTGCCGCTTTTGCACAGGGTCACCTGCATTTTGTACGGAATCAGCAGCCCCTCCGCCAACTTTAGATTGGTATTTATATCGTCCACAATAAGCACTTTTGCCTCGGGCGCCACAAACCGGACCGACGAGTCCGCCGTGGCGTTGTTATAGGTCGGGTCGGCAATCCCGTTTAGAATATTCGCGATAGACATGGCGTGCACCGGCATGACCAGTACGCTTAAATTTTTATCCGATACTATTTCCCCAAACTCGGAAAGCAATACGATTTTTGCGCCCGCCGCTACCTTCGTCAGGATTTTGCTCGTTTTCTCAAACAGGAAGGAGGATATGAAAATAAAGTCATACGCCTTGCTCCCCGCTTTCTCGTACAGCTCAAAATCGGAACGCACAATCGTACACGGTACGCCCAGGTTATCCACGGTGCAGGAAATCGAGTTGACAAAAATTTCGCGGTTATCGTAAAGCAGTACATTTTTCCCCTGCGGGTTCTCTACCTCCGCCAACCGGACATACTTGGTAAAAGTCTGGGGCAGCCTTACGGTAAAACAGCTTCCCTTGCCGTATTCCGACTCAACGGAAATATCGCCGCCCATGGTTTTGAGTATGTTCCACGTAATCGCGAGCCCGAGCCCCGTGCCTTCTATGCCCTTGTTCTTATTCATGTCCACTTGAACGAACGCGCCGAAAAGGTCATGGAGCGCCTCTTGTTTTATCCCTATCCCGCTGTCCATCACTTCCAACACCAGATTGACGGAATCCTCCGTCAATCTCTCCACATAGGCGGTAAAGGTAACGAAGCCTTTTTCCGTATATTTGACGGCGTTGCTCAGGATATTTAAAAGCACCTGACGTATTCTCGTTTCGTCGCCGTACATCATGTGGGGGATATTGCTGTCGATGTTAACGGCGAACTGTATCTCGGTATCGAGCACCCGCATACGGATGATGCTGACGATGTCGTTGACCATAGAAGCGAAGGAGTATTCCTCAACAACGATTTCCAACCTGCCCATTTCTATCTTGGAAAAATCCAGTATGTCGTTGATGATGGAAAGCAGGTTCCCCCCCGCCTGCTTAATGGTGCCCACATGCTCGCGCACTTCCGGCGCAAGCGGTTCCCGCATTGCCAACTCCGCCATACCGATGATGGCGTTCATGGGCGTGCGTATCTCATGGCTCATACGCGCTAAGAAATTGGTCTTTGCCTGATTGGCGAGCACCGCCTTTTCTTTCTCAAACCGCGCGTTCGCCGCCTCCAACTCGAGCCGCTGCGTATGGGTCAACTGCTCCATCATTTTTTTAAGCGCCTCGCTCATCAGCCCGAATTCGTCATTGGAGTCAAAGGCGCCGCCTTCCGCGGAAAGAATAACGTTCAAGTCCCCCGCCGCGATACGGTTGGCGTCCTGCGTAAGCGTCCTGACGGGCCGGAGTATCCCCCTGACGGTAAAGAACAGCACAAACGTAAGCAGCACCACCCCGATTACGATAGAAACGATGATGGCGGCGATGGAATTCATTAAATCGGAGTACAGCACATCCGTAGGCATGTCGGTGTACAGGTACAAATACTGTGACGCCGACTCAAGATATACGGGTATGATGGATATGTGGGATTTTTCGTTAAAAAAAGGCGAGACGCCGTCGAAGACCGCCGCCGTGTTATTCGCAAACACCGCGTCAATCCGCGATTCCCCACCAAAATCCATTTCGAGCAGCGACTGGTTTAACAGGCGCTTGTCCGTAGCGTATGCGATACGCCCTTCGCTTGAGAGCACCAGATGCATCTCTGTCTCGGAGCTCGCCTCGTCGATAAAAGAAAAAGTATCTTCGTACAGCGTGTCTATGCCTACGACCCCGACGACTTTCCCGTCCCTGATGATGGGCCCGCTCAGGGTATTGGTGTACCGGCTGCCAAAATCGGGGCCGTAATCGTAATAATCCGCGACCTTGCGCCAAAGCTCCCCCTGGTAACGGGGATAGTAGTAAAACGGGACCCGCTCCTCCACGGCTTCGCTCTCAAGCACGCTTACGTCAAAGGAGTGAAGCTCGACGGCGCGCTTGCCGTCCTTTATGTAATAGCGGTAAAAATATTCGTCAGGGTAAAACGCCCCCGGGTCGAACACGTACCAAATATTGTAAACCATCGGCGTCGCCAACAGCATGGACGTGATAATGCTCTCCGTAGCTTCCGCGGCAAAAGGCTGAGACGAGTCAATCATCCGCAGGTTGCCCGCGGCGATTTCCAACAGGCTCAAGGCCTGCTCATACTCGCTATTAAGATGCGCCGCGATTTCGGCGGACAGCGACGAGGCTTTGTTGTTGGCGTACCGCGAAGTTTGTTCATACATCACGCTGTATGCGGTGGCGATAACCATGGCGAACACGATGATAAACATCGCGAGACACACGGCAAGCACCCGGGTAAAAATTGAGTTCTTCAATTTGGATACCCCCACACTGTGACGTCTGCTGACGGAATTTTACTTGAATCCGCAATCTCATTTTACTTTTTTTATAACGCACCGTCAATTGAAGCGCTTCAAATAATAAACAGTTATGCGTTATTTTCTAATTATTACGATATTTTTTTTAAAATACACCATTAGGAAAGGCAACAATCTAATCTAACCGTTATACAAATGTAAAAAAGTCTTGAGAATGTTTTGGCTACGGTGTATAATTTTGCCGCATTGGAGGGTTTTTATATGGACAAAATGCGGGAGCGGGACAGGATTATTTTAGTAGACGACGACATGACCATATTGAACATCGGGAAAAACACGCTTATCGACAAATATGACGTGTTCACAATACCATCCGGCGAAAAACTGTTTAAAATACTGGAACGCGTAAAGCCGAAAATGATACTGCTCGACGTGGAGATGCCCGGGTTAAACGGTTATGAGATTATCAAAAAGCTGAAGGCGGACCCCGTTACCGCGCCCATACCCGTAATATTCCTTACCGCCAAGAGCGATTCCGACAGCGAGCTTATCGGTCTTTCCCTCGGCGCGATAGATTATATATCCAAGCCGTTCTCGCCCCCGCTTTTATTAAAGCGCATCGAAGTACACCTTCTGGTCGAGGAACAGAAAAACGAACTCAAGGATTATAACGAGAACCTTGAGCAGATGGTGGCGGAAAAAACCAAGACGGTGTTGGAAATGCAGAATGTGGTGCTAAAAACCATGGCGGAGTTGGTGGAATGCCGCGACGACGTTACCGGCGGGCATATCGAGCGTACCACCGGTTACCTGCGTATCATGCTCGACGCCATGTTGGAGCACGACGACTATAAGCATATACTCAGCACCTGGAACATCGAGCAGCTCGTCCTTTCCGCGCAGCTTCACGACGTGGGTAAAATAACCATCAAAGACAATATCCTTCTCAAACCCGCCAAGCTCTCCGTCGAAGAATTTACCGAAATGAAAAAGCACACCGAATCCGGCGTGCAAATCATCCAAAAAATCAAAAGTACCACCGACGAGAACGCCTTCCTTAATTACGCGGAAATATTGTCCGCAAGCCACCACGAAAAATGGGACGGCACCGGTTACCCCCGCGGGCTTAAGGGGGAGGAAATTCCGCTTCCCGGCAGGCTGATGGCGGTGGTGGACGTCTATGACGCGCTGACCAACGAGCGCCCCTATAAAAAAGCTTTCTCTCACGAAGTCGCCCTCGAGATTATCAAGGCCGACAGCGGCATATATTTCGACCCGAAGTTAGTGGAGGTCTTTATTGCCCATGAGCAGGACTTCCGGATGTTAAATATCGGTTTGTCTTTATGAGCGCTTTCTCCTCCGCTCAAACCGTACTGGTTACCGTGCTGTTCATCCTCACGGGCGCGGGGCTTGTTGCTTTGTTTATCCTAATCGTCCTCCACGACCGTATCAAGCGCAGGTACCAGAAAGACGCTTCCACCCTCGCCTCTATTTATGAATCCATCCCCGACCTGCTATTTTGTATTGACACGGATAACCGTTACACAAGCTGCAACCGCAGTTTTCTGGAGGCGGTGGGGCGTACCGAGGCGGAGGTCATCGGGAAAACCCCCTTCGATATTCACAAGGACAGAGAAGTCGCCAGCGATTTTGTGGAATCGGACAATCAGGCAATGCGGGAGAACCGCCTGACTACCCATATCGGCTGGCTGACTTACCCGGACGGTTCCGTCAAATTACTGGAAACCATAAAAAACCCTATCGTGCAGGACGGCGTCGTAACCGGCCTGCTCGGCATTTCGAGGGATATCACCCTGCACAGGCAGGTGGAGGACGCCGCCCGCGCCTCGTCGGATTTTAAAAGCCTGTTCCTCGCGCATATGAGCCACGAAATACGCACCCCCATCAATGTGGTTATGGGCATGACAGAATTGGTCATGCGCAGGAAGATACCCCCCGAGCTATATGAAAGTATGCTCGAAATCAAGAACGCCAGCGAAAACCTTTTCCAAATTATCAACGACGTCCTCGACTTTTCCAAGATAGAAGCGGGCAAGCTTGAAATCGTCGTAAACGAGTATTCCTTCTCCTCCTTCATCCACGACATCGTGACCATCTGCCGCGTAAAAATCGCCGAGAAAACCCTTTTCTTCCTCGTCAACGCCGACAGCGCCATTCCGGAAAGGCTGATTGGCGACGATGTCCGCCTGAAGCAAATCGTGCTAAATATCCTGTACAACGCCATAAAATACACGCAAGACGGCTATGTGTCGCTTGCGGTAAGCTGTGAATTGGAAAACAACACCGCCAATTTAGTGTTCGAGGTTTCAGACAGCGGCATCGGGATTAAAGAGGATGAGCTTAATACGATATTTAACGATTTTGTGCGGGTTGACCACCTTAAAAACAAAAGCATAGGCGGGACGGGTCTCGGGCTTTCCATATCCAAGAACCTGTGCCAGCTCATGGGCGGGGATATCTCCGTAGACAGCAAATACGGCGTCGGAAGCCGTTTTGTGGTAAAAGTCCCGCAAATTTTCACCGACTACGCACCGTATACCCGTGTGGAGGACGCACAGGACAAATCCATACTGGTATACGAGCAGCGCCTGATGTACGCGGACTCCATCATGCGCTCCATCGAAAACCTCGGCACCCGGGCGACGTTGGTCAAGACACAGAAGCAGTTTTTCCGTGAGTTGGAGTTGCAAAATTATAAGTACCTGTTTGTCGCGTCCTTTCTGTATGAAAACGTTAAGGATAACCTTGACAAAATCCCGCCCGACGCGCGGGTGGTGCTGCTCTCGGAAACAGGCGACCACACGGTGGAGCTTGGCGTCGCGCGTATGGACATGCCGGTGTACGCCCTGCCCATCGCGAATATTTTGAACCATGTGGAAAGCGCGTTCGGAAGGGCGGACCAACGTTACGCCGCGTTTACGGCGCCGCAGGCGCGGGTGCTGCTTGTGGACGACGCGAGCACCAACCTGAAGGTCGCCGAGGGGCTGATGCAGCCGTATTACATGCAGATAGACGCGTGCAAGAGCGGTTTCGACGCGCTTACGTTAGTACAACAGAACCGTTACGATATTATTTTTATGGACCATATGATGCCGGAGATGGACGGCATTGAGACGACGGCAAAAATACGGGCGTTTGACAATGAGTATTGCGCCAACGTCCCGATTATCGCGCTGACCGCCAACGCCGTCGTGGGAATGCGCGAGATGTTTTTGTCCAACGGAATGGACGACTTGCTTACCAAACCCATCGAGGTGCCGAAGCTTAACGCGGTGTTGGAAAAATGGATACCGAGAGAAAAACGGATGCGCTTTATCACCAACGATAAATCCGCCAGGAGCGTCTCCCTTTCCATAGACGGGGTGGACGTTAAGGCGGGCATCTCCATGACCGGAGGTTCCATTGAGAATTATCTGGACACGCTATCCATATTTAAAAAAGATATGTTGGAGAAAATGCCCGCTATACGCCAGTGTACGCTGCGCGGGGACTGGAAGCTGTACGGCACGTATATTCACGCGGTGCGCGGGGTCACCGCCATCATCGGCGCGCGCGCCATGTCGGAAAAAGCGCGCGAGCTTGA
>JAISWA010000042.1 GCA_031271275.1 Clostridiales bacterium
GGCCTCCGGCTGCTCCCTTACTCCGCGGAGCGGCTGTACGGCAAGACCGTGGTCACCGCCGCGTCGCGGTTGGAGCGGTTCAGCGAATGCCCCTTCGCGTATTACGTGACCTATAACCTGAAAGCCCGGGAACGGAAAGTGTATCAGGTGCAGCCCGCCGACCTGGGCGTGGTGTTCCATGAAGTGCTCGAGCTGTTCACCAAGCGCATGGCGGCGGAAAATATACCGTGGGGTTCGCTGACGCGGGAGGAACTCGGCGCACGCGTGGACGGGTGCGTGGAAGCGGCGGTACCCACGGAAGCCGCGCTGCGGGGAACCGCGCGGAACCAGCATATCCTGCGCAAGGTAAAGCGCATCTGCGCCGCTTCCGTGTGGGCGCTGTGCGAGCATTTGAAGCGCGGCGTTTTCGAGCCTGCCGCCGCGGAACTGGAATTTTCCGGCGGGAACGCCGGTTTGCCCGTCACCTCGTTGGAAATATTTTTAAACGAGGAGCGCAAGCTTGTGCTCACCGGGCGCATAGACCGGGTGGATATCATGCGCGCCGCCGACGGCGCGGTGTATGTGAAAATAATCGACTATAAATCCGGGAACGTAAAGTTTGACCTTGCGGAAGTGCTGTCCGGGGTGCAGCTGCAACTGATTTTATACATGAAGGCGCTGCTTAAAAACGCGAAAGCGCTTTTCGGGCGGGCAGGCGAGGAAAATATCTGGTTGGAAACCAAGCCGGGGGGCGTTTTCTATTTCCATATCGACGACCCGATACTGCCGGCGGGCGCGGCGTCCCTTGACCCGGAACGCAAAGAGGAAATGCTGCTGAAATGCTTCCGCATGTCCGGTCTGGCGCTTGCCGAGACGGAAGCCGTCACCGGAATGGACGGCGCGTTGGCGGAGGGCGGCGAGTCGCCGGTCATTCCCGTTTCCATCAACCGGAACGGCGCGTTCGGAAAAACTTCCTCGGTGGCGGCGTTTGAATATTTTGAGCAGCTCGGCGCGGCGGTGGAAGAAAAAGCGAAAGAAATAGGCAGGAGGATGACGGAAGGCGTCATCACCCCCGACCCGCATGTGAAAGGCCGCCGAAGCGCCTGCGACTTCTGCCGTTACGGCGCGGTGTGCGGGAATTATACGTAAAAGTTATTTTACTCCGACCAATACTGTAACAGCGCGTCGCTGACGGTTTTATACGAGAAATTATCCAACGTCTCTACCCGTTCGCTGTCGTAAATAAAATACAGGCGCGGTTCGTTGGCGTTTTCTTCCGCGAAAGGCAGCGCCTCTTTTGAAACCGCCGTGTCGTACCCGTACACCACCAACTGCAAATCGGCGGCGGCGCGCAGGGTTTCCCTGAATTCCCCGGGGTGAAGCCCGCCGTTGTGCACAATCAACACAAAGGGTTCGTCGTTGGTATATTTCTCCGCCGCTTCGTTCCCGTCAAGCAGGCGGTAATAGCCCGTCCATTCCCGCTGTCCGGAAGTGTCCGTCGCTTTCACCTGATTTCCGGCGTTTTCTTCCCCCGCGTTAATGACCACGTCAAACTGCGAAGCCAAATCGTACATCACGGCATTTTCGCCGGGCGCGGCTTGTTCTGTTCCGCCGCGCACCGGGACTTCCGAGAAAGCGGGCGGGGTGACGTTGGCGGTTTCGCTTGCCGGGTCCCATGTGACGATACCGCCGAGCGCTTCGGCAAGCTGCGCCAAAGGCGCGTATGCCCGCCCGTTCTTCAAGCTCGGCCGCGCGTCAAGGGGCAGCGCGTTGACCCCGGTAAGCAGCGCCGCGCCGTTCGCGTCCTTTATGTACGTACCGTAATACATGGTGGGGTTGGTCGCCTGCACCCAGGCGTAACGCCCGTACAGGTACACGAAAATATCCTGCGTGGATTCCGACCATTCCACTTCCGCGCCCAACGCGTCCGCCATCACCGCCACCGAAGTCATCACCCGCCCGTTGAAGTAATACCCCCCGGCGGGGATTTCTGCGCCGCTCACATAGATACGCGGGGTGGTCAGCGCGTAGGCGGGGGCGGCGGGGATTGCCGCGAGCAGGCAAACCCAAAAAGCGACGGAAATTATTTTTATGCTCTTTCGTATCATGCGCACTTCCCTTTCAGCGTAGAAAATTTATGAACATTGTACAGGAAAATGAACCGCCTATATAGTATAATCTTTTCAACAATTCCCCCGAAAGGACTCCCCTATGGAAATCAGAAGAATCAGACCCGAAGAAAAAATCAGCGCGGAACTTATTATGAACGTCGTTTTCCTGTTCCCGGCGGAAGAAAACTACCGCCAACGGTTGGAAAACCCTGCCGACGCCGAACAGGCGGAAGGGTACGAGCAGTTTTGGGCGGCGTTCGGCGACGACGGCAAAATGACCTCCTGTCTTGTGGTAAACGAATACCAAACGCGGTTCGACGGGCACACCGTCGGGATGGGCGGCGTGGGCGGCGTGGGCACGCTGCCGGAATACCGGAAGGGCGGGCACATACGCAAAATTTTTGAAAAGGCGCTGCCCGAAATGCGGGAGGAGGGCAAGGTTTTTTCCTTCCTTTACCCGTTCTCTTTCGCGTTTTACCGGAAATTCGGCTACGAGCTGTGCCGGACGTACAACCGCGTGACGCTGCCCGTGAAGCTGTTTCAAACTTTCCCCTACCCCGATAGGGTGGAATTTTTCCAAAAAGGCGGCGACGCCGCGCCCTACGCCAAGGTGTACGAAGTTTTCGCAAGGGACAAAAACCTCGCCGTCGTCAGGACGGAAAAGGGCTGGAAGAATATCCTCGACATGGATCCGTATATTAAAAGGCAATATACCTACCTGTACCGCGACGCTTCGGGCGAACCCGCCGCGTATGTGATTTTCAGCGCCGAAAAAGACGACGACGGCAACCTGATGGCGATACGGGAACTCGCATGGGTAAACCCCTCCGCGTTCTTCGCCATGCTCGGCTTCCTCGGGGGGCTTGCCCCGCAGTTCGGCAACGCCCAATGGAACATGCCAAGCGCCTTCGATATCACTTCCCTTTTCCCGGAAAGCCACGAAATAAAAATCACCCGCCCGGTGGGAGGCATGAACCGCATCGTCAACGTGCCGCAGGCGCTTTCCCTGTTGCGGGCGCCGGAAAAGGAGGGCCGCGCCGTCATCAAGGTGACGGACAAATTCCTTCCGGCGAACGACGGGGTTTATAAAATCGAATGGGACGGCAGCGGTTCCCTTTTCGCCAAAACGTCCGGCCGCACGCCCGATATGGAAACGGACGTGGAAACCCTGACGCAGTTGGTAACGGGGTTCCTCACGTTGGAGCAGGCGCGGTACCGGAAAAATATCGTCGTCGACAGAAATGAAAAACCCCTGCGGGCGCTGTTCCCCCACAAGGATTTGTATTTGATGGAATATTTTTGAGGTGCGCCATGGACATACAATCAAAAGCCCATGAAATAAAGGAAAACATCGGCAAGGTAATACTCGGCAAGCCCGGGGAAATCGAACTGGTCATTACCGCGCTGATGGCGGGCGGTCACGTCTTGCTTGAAGACGTGCCCGGCTCCGGGAAAACCCAACTCGCCAAAGCGTTGGCGAAAAGCTTAGACTGCGCGTTTAACCGGGTGCAGTTTACGCCCGACCTGCTGCCCTCCGATTTGACCGGCATCAATTTCTATAACCCGAAAACCGGCGAGTTTACGTTCCGGAAGGGGAGCCTGTTCACCAACATCCTGTTGGGCGACGAAATCAACCGCGCCACGCCGCGCACGCAGTCCGGGCTGTTGGAAAGCATGGAGGAAAAGCAGATTACCGTTGACGGGCAGACTCACCCCCTCGACGCGCCCTACTTCGTAATCGCCACGCAAAACCCGGTGGAGACGCAGGGCACGTTCCCCCTGCCCGAGGCGCAGCTCGACCGGTTTTTGATTCAATTGAGCATCGGCTACCCAAGCCCGGAGGAAATGGTTTCCGTTATCGCGCGGCAAGTCAAAGCCGACCCCCTGGCGGAAACCCGCCCGGTCTGTACAAAGGAAGAAATCCTGCAAATGCAGGCGGAAGCGCGTAAAA
>JAISWA010000086.1 GCA_031271275.1 Clostridiales bacterium
GCGGTCAACGTGCGAAGCTGCCGGGCGGGCGGCGGGTACGGCCAGTTCACGGGGACCAGTATCGCCGCGCCGTTTGTGACGGGGGCAGCCGCGCTGATGATGCAGTGGGGCATCGTGCGGAGAAACGATTTTTATTTATACGGCGAACGGGTGAAAGCCTTCCTAAGAAAAGGCGCCGCCCGGGACGCCGCCGCCGTTTACCCCAACAACACCTTGGGTTACGGCACGCTGTGCCTACAGGCGAGTATGGACTATTTAAGCGAATACAAAAGGGCGGCGGGACCATGACTTCCCTGGTTATCCGGAACAACCGGTCGGCGGAAAACCTGCTCAAAGAAATGCCTTACGTAAAGAGGGGCCGGGAGCTCTCGGGGAATTATCTGGTGCTTAACGTCCCGGATGAAAATGTGACCGCCGTGGTGCAGGAACTGGGCAACACGAAACTGGACGCCTATTCCCTTGTGGTAGGGCTGTTGGGCAAGGAGGCGCTCGACGTTACGGGCATTACGTCCATACAGCGGCAGCCCTATCTCGATTTGCGGGGAAGGGGGGTGCTGCTCGGCTTCGTGGACACGGGGATTGACTATACGCAGCCCGCCTTTAAATATGAGGACGGCACGAGCAAGATACAGTATATCTGGGACCAAACGGCGGAAGGGACAGGGCCGGGGGATTTCGGCTTCGGGGCGGAATATGCCAACAGCGTAATCAATCAGGCGCTTAAATCGCCCAACCCCTACGAAACCGTACCCCATCGGGACACCGTGGGCCACGGAACCTTCCTCGCCTCCGTCGCGGGCAGCCACGAGGAGGGGGATTATATCGGCGCCGCCCCCGACGCGGAAATTATCGCCGTAAAACTGCGCCGGGCGGGTAAATTCTATTACGACGTTTTTTTAGTGCCGCCGGAACAGGAAAACGCCTTTGAGTCCGTAGACGTGATGCTCGGCATCGATTACATTTTGGAAAAGGCGGCGGAACTCAACCGGCCCGTTGCCATCTGCATTTCCGTGGGGACGAATTACGGCGGGCACGACGGGTTCAATACCTTTGAGGAATATTTGTCCCATGTGTCCCACCAACCGGGGGTGACGCTCTGCTGCGCGGCGGGCAACGAAGCCAACGCGGGCCACCACACCTCCGGCGTGATCGCGAAGGAAGGCGACGTGCAGCGGATTGAAATAAACGCGGGCGGCAACGCAAGGGATATCTACGCCATGGTTTGGAACAACGCGGCGGACAGGGTCACGGTTTCCGTCACTTCCCCCACGGGGGAACTCATCGGGCGAATACCCGCCAAAAACGGGGCGGTTTACAGCCAGCGGCTTGTATTGGAAAAATCGACGGTGGAGATATTTTATTTTTTCCCGGTGGAAGGCAGCGGGAGCCAGCTTTCCGTAATAAAAATAACGGAGGCGACCCCCGGTATCTGGACGGTTTCCCTTTACGGGGAAATTATTTTAAACGGGAAGTACGACGCGTGGCTTCCGATGACGGGGTTCGCGCCGCCGGGCGCGGCGTTCCTCGCGCCCATACCGGACTGCACGACGGTGGTTCCCGCAAGCGCGGTGGGGGTTATTACCTGCGGCGCGTTTAACGGTCGCGACAAAAGTTTATCCGCCGACTCAAGTTGGGGGCCGTCGCGGCTTCCGCTGATGATTCCCGACGTTACCGCGCCGGGCACGCAAGTCTCGGGCACCTTCCCCGCCGGCAGGGGGGCGATGAGCGGGACCAGTGTCGCCGCCGCCATCACCGCGGGCGCGTGCGCCCTGCTGCTGCAATGGGGAATCGTGGACAAAAACGAGGTGTACATCGATACCTACCTCGCCCGCGCGTACCTGATACGCGGCTGCGACCGCGACCCGGGGCTCGAGTACCCCAACAACCGGTGGGGCTACGGCAGGCTGAACCTGCAAAATACGTTCAATCTGCTGCGGGGGGTATAGCGCCATAGCGCCGCGCACAGGCGAGCCCTTGACGCGCCGGAGGGGTTGTGCTTCAATCGTAACGGTTTAGTGCTGTTTAAGACAGGCGCTAAGGAACGGAGGCCATGATGCGGCGTTACCTGTATATTGATAAGTACGGCTACGGCAGCCCGTTCGTCCACGTTCACCCGCTGAAGCAAAAGCATGTCAAGCATTTGACCGAGCATCTGCCCGAAGGGACGCGGTACGTTTACTTATTTGGAAGCGCGTTGTTCCCGAGCTGCCGTTCAGACAGCGATATAGACGTGGCGCTGATAGGCGAAATAAATAAATCAGACAGCTTTATGCCCATGAAGCTGCCCGACTGCGAGTATGATATTTTTATTTTTTCATCCATGGACGAATTGAAAGAATGCGCGTCGCGAAGCATTCAAAATGCCGAGCGAAGCATATTAGAGGAAGGGTTGCTCGTTTATGGCGGAGCATAAATCATTATTGGACGGCGCAAAAGCCGATTTAAATGTCAGCCGCGTCATTTTATCCGCCTATGACGACGACCTGTCGGTAAATTTAGCCGCTTATCATGTACAGCAAGCGGTGGAAAAGGCGTTGAAATTTCGTATCAACATGTTGGGCGAGATTTATCCGCTAACGCATAATATTGAGCATCTTACGGATAAGCTGCTTAAACTCGGCGACCCCGTGCCCGATTGGCTTCTAATCGAAGCGAACCGCATCACCGAATACGAAAATAAAGCCCGGTATGTTTTGGGCTTTGTTACTTCAAAAAATAAAATATCCTCCCTCATAACGCTAACCGAAGAACTTATAAAACAATATATGCCCTTCATTACCTAACACAATCTTCAAAGGAACACGTTTCGTCCGGCGCTTCAAATTCAATGGTGGCG
>JAISWA010000266.1 GCA_031271275.1 Clostridiales bacterium
GAAGGTCGCCGCGCTCAATTGCTGCAAATTGTAACGAACATGAAAAAGTTAAACCTGCCGATGGAAATGATTATGGAATGCACCGGGCTTTCGCTCGACGTACTGGAAGCGCTGTAAAATCCCTTCCAACCGGTAAACGCGCAAAATAAAAAGCAGGAGGCGGGCAAAAAGCTCGCCCTCTGCTTTTTTTAATATGGATTTTCGGTTTTACGACGTTACGCTATCCCCGCCGCCTTTTTCAGTTCCTCCGCCTTATCCACCTTTTCCCACGGCAAATCGAGATCGGGACGCCCGAAATGCCCATAGGCGGCGGTCTGTTTGTAAAGCGGGCGGCGCAGCCCGAAGTGCTTGATGATGGACGCGGGGCGCAGGTCGAAATGCCGGTTCACCAGTTCCGCGATGCGCTCGTCCGGCAGGTTTCCGGTTCCGTGGGTGTTAACAAGCACCGAGACCGGGTTCGCCACGCCGATGGCATAGGCGACCTCGATTTCGCAGCGCTTGGCAAGCCCCGCCGCGACGATGTTCTTGGCGATGTACCGGGTCATATAGGCCGCCGACCTGTCCACCTTCGTCGGGTCTTTGCCGGAGAAACTTCCGCCGCCGTGGCAGGCGTACCCGCCGTAGGTATCTACGATGATTTTGCGCCCGGTCAAGCCGCTGTCCCCCTGGGGTCCGCCCACGACAAACCGGCCCGTGGGGTTGATGAAAAATTTCGTGTTTCCGTCGATTAGCTCGGCGGGGATGACGTTTTCGATTACATGCTTCTTCACGTCCCGGAAAATGGCGTCGTTTTCCACTCCGTCGCTGTGTTGGGTGGAAATAACCACCGCCTCTACCCGGGAAGGCGCGCCGTCGTCGCCGTATTCCACCGTGACCTGGGACTTCCCGTCGGGGCGTAAGTAGGGGATGGTGCCGTCTTTGCGCACCTGCGCCAAACGCCGGGTCAGCTTATGGGCAAGCGATATGGGCAGCGGCATCCGCTCCTCCGTTTCGTCGCAGGCGTACCCGAACATCATCCCTTGGTCGCCCGCGCCGGTTTCGTCCTCCGCCCCGCGCTGGCTGCCCCGCGCCTCAAGCGCCGTGTTCACGCCCATGGCGATATCCGGCGACTGCCCCTTCAATGAAATGAGCACCGCGCAGGAATCCGCGTCGAAGCCCTGCTCCCCGTTGGCGTAACCGATTTCCCGAATGGTGTCGCGCACGAGCTTTTCAATGTCCACATAGCATTCCGTGGTGACTTCCCCCACCACCATCACCATACCCGTGGTGGTGATAACCTCGCACGCCACCCGCGACATAGGGTCGCCGGCGAGCATCGCGTCGAGTATCGCGTCGGCGATTTGGTCGCAGAGTTTGTCGGGGTGACCTTCCGTCACCGATTCCGATGTGAATAAGCGCATAAAAATACCTCCTTGTCGTATTCGCATAACCGCTTTACGGTTACGCTCATATTGCCTACGGCTTGCAAGCAAGCCGCCGCATGTGAACATGCGGAAAGCCCGCCAACGGGCTTTGGCAATAAAAAAGCCCTTATTCAGGGCTGTTTTTTCGATTTGCGTCGCGCATCTTCCGACGCGCGAACCGCGCGCCGGGGGAATTAGCACCGTGCGAATAACGCCGGTTGCTGGGCTTCACAGGGCCCTGATCCCTCCGCCTCTCTGGATGATATTCCATTAGCGGTACATGCGGCGCTAATGCTTGAACGGTCGCTGTGTCGAGTTTGCCGATACAAACGCTCCACTCGTGCGGGCGCTTCGCGTCCTCCTCGCGCCCGTTCACGCTCAATTCCCGCCGCATATGTGGCATGATACCACAACACGCCGCCCTGTCAAGCGCGCAAATTTTTCCCCACGCGTTTTATGGCGTCGCCGAAGGCGGGAATGCTCACCACTATCAGGGTAAACAGCGCTTCCGGCCATATGTACGAGAAATTATAGACCGACGAGTACACCCATACCGGCTGCCCCGGCGGCGCGTATTCCGCGAAAAAAATCACCCCGGCGATTAGGTGCATGAGGAAGCGCAGCAGCACGCCTACGGTGTATCCGGTTTGAAGCCCGAACTTCATGTTCCGGAAAAAACCCGAGCACCCCAACAGTCCGAACGCCAAAGGGTACTCGAGAATCAACTGCGCCGGGTGCACGACATACGCGCCGAACAGAAGCTTCAGCAGCCCAAGCGCCACGCCCGAGGCGATACCCACGGCGGGGCCGAACCAAAACCCCGCCAACGCGATAAAGAACATACTGCACGGGCTGACCGAGCCGCCTTGCGGCATCGTGAACAAATCGATCATGGAAAGTACCAACGCCAACGCCACGCAGATGGCGGACGCCGTTAAAACTTTGGTGTTGCGCATAAAAAAACCTCCCTGAAAAAATAGTCCGCCGGGAGGAGTACAACGCTTTCCTTCGCCGGCATTACCCGGAGCAGGTACAAAGGGTGACTCTCAGCCGACGCGTTCGCGCCGGCACCCCTAGCGGTTTTTGACTTCGCGTATGATATTTTATCCCATTTGCTATGTCAAGAAAAATTATTTATAGTGATTCAAACCGCAAATAAAGATACGGAGGAAAATAATTTGTCATACCGCGCGTTATTCACCGATTTGGACGGTACGCTCTTAAACGCCCGTTCGGAAATTTCCCCCGCCAACAAGGCGGCGATTGCGGACGCCTTCGCCGCGGGGAAGCAAGTCGTCCTATGCTCGGGCAGGTCGTGGCGCTCGCTCGACTACTTCGAGCGGGCGCTTGACATGCTGAAGCCGGAGCGCTACGGGGTGGCGTTCCAGGGCGGGGTGGTGTACGAATCCCTGAGCAAGCGCGTTTTGTTTTCGCAGAAAATGGAATACGAAATGGCGTTGGAAATCGCCAAAACCCTGGACGGCTACGGCGCGGCGCCGCTGCTTTACACCGACACCCGGCTCACCGCCCGGCGCAAGACCGTAAACACCGAGATGTACAGCCGCCACGCCAATCTTCCGGTGGAATACATCCAAAGCTTCGACGAAATTAAGGACGGGATACAGAAAATTATCGTGGAAGGCGAATGCGACGAGCTTACGGAAATCGCGGAAAAGATAACGCCCCGGTTTTCCGGCAGGTGCAATATTTTTTTCTCCGCGAGTGACTTGATTGAGTTTACCCATATTGACGTGCACAAGGGGCACGGGATGCGCTTCCTCGCCCACCGTTTGGGCATTGATATGAAGGAAATAATCGCGGTGGGCGACCAGGGCAACGATATAGAGATGCTAAGGGAAGCGGGCCTTGGCGTGGCGGTGGCAAACGCCACGCAAGGCGCGCCGGAAGCGGCGGATATAGTGTTGGAAGAAAGCAACGATAAAGACGCGGTGAGCAAGGTGATAAGGGAATGGCTGTTAAAATGAGAAAGCCGTTTTTACGCGGCGCCATCGTATTATGTATTTTTGTTTTCACCGGCTGCGGAAGCGGCAGCCTGCCGGTTTCAACTATATCGGATGCCGGAGCCCC
>JAISWA010000151.1 GCA_031271275.1 Clostridiales bacterium
CCGGCAGGGCGGGGATTGAATCCCCCGTGAAACTTTTACGCAAAGACGGCGCCGACTACGCGGAAATAACTTGGAGCAGCCCCAACTACAGCTACATGTTGGTGGGCGGCGTAAAATACCTTCCGGTAAACGAGGAAGGAATTTCCGTCTTCGAAATCCCCGTGACCGTGGGGGTTGAAATGGACATTACCGCCTGCACCACGGCGATGAGCGCGCCGAAGGAAATCGAGTATACCCTGACCCTTGACCCCGAAACGATTCAATATGAATAGAAAATTAGTATTCATTCTTGCCATAGCACTATTTGCGTTTTCAGCCTGTAAGCCGTCCGGGGAAACCCCGGGCGGTTTGGCGGCTGACACCGGGGGCGCGGCTTCCACGAGCGCGGAGCCGTCGAGCGGTGTTCCTTTGGATAGCGCCGCTTCCTCCCCTGCCGCCAACCGTATGCAATTGGACTACGCCACCCAGTTTCAGGTGGATTATTTAGACGGCGGCTGCGCGCTTATTTCCGTTACCGACAGCGGGCGGTTCCTGTTCGTGCCGGAAGGATGCGAACCGCCGGAAGATACCGGCGAGGGCGTTACCCTGCTGCGGGGGCCGGTGACGGATATTTATCTCGCCGCCACTTCCGCCATGTGCCTCTTTGACGCTCTCGGTTCCCTTGGCAGCGTGACCATGACCGGAACCAAAGCCGAAGGCTGGTATATCGAAAACGCCCGCGCCGCCATGGAGCGCGGGGAAATCGCCTACGCGGGAAGGTACGGCGCGCCGGATTACGAATTGCTTATTTCAAAAAATTGCCGCCTCGCCATCGAGTCCACCATGATAAGCCACGTGCCGGAAGTGAAGGAAAAATTGGAGGAACTCGGCATCCCCGTGTTGGTCGAGCGTTCAAGCTACGAGCCGCACCCCCTTGGCAGAACGGAGTGGATAAAACTTTACGGGCTGCTTACGGGCAAAGAGGAATTGGCGTTAAAAATTTTCAACGAGCAGGCGGAATACCTTAAAAGCATTCCCGGGGAAAAAACCGGAAAGACCGCCGCGTTTTTTTACATAAGCTCCTCAGGCGGCGCGGTGGCGCGGAAGCCCGGCGACTACGCGGCGAAAATGATCGAGCTCGCCGGCGGGAATTATGTTTTTTCCGATATAGGCGATAACGGCGAGGGCGCGACAGGCTCCGTCAACCTGGAGATGGAAATTTTCTACGAGCAGGCGAAAGACGCGGATTTTATCATTTATAACAGCTCCATTGACGGCGAGGTGCGGTCGGTTGACGAGCTTCTGGCAAAGAGCCATTTAATCGGCGATTTTAAGGCCGTTAAAAGCGGGGACGTCTGGTGCACCGGGAAAAATCTTTTTCAGGACACCACGGGCTTCGGGCTGATGATTTCCGATATGCACAAAATTTTTACGGGGAACACGGAAGGCGCGGAAGAATTGAATTATTTGTTCAAGCTCCAATAGTACAAGGCGGCGCTGCCGCATATACAGAACGAGAGTATGGGTGATACGGTTGCGCGAAAGCGGCATGGACGCAAGAAATTTTCGTTATCTGACCGTTACGGCGGTTCTCTTGATTTTTTTCGCCGCGCTGATTGTGGTCAACGTAAGCACGGGCAGCGTGCGTATATCTTTCCGCGACGCGGCGGACGCGATTTTCGGCGGAAATCTTTCCGCGCCCGGTTACGATATTCTTTGGAAGGTGCGCCTGCCCCGCATTGCCGCCGGAATTATCTTAGGCGGCGCGTTGGCGCTTTCGGGTTTTCTGCTGCAAACTTTTTTCGGCAATCCCATTGCCGGGCCCTATGTGCTGGGGATTTCTTCCGGCGCGAAGCTGACCGTGGCGCTGATGATGGTCTTTATACTCGGAAGGCGCTTGACGGTTTCCTCCGCCATGCTGATAATCTCCGCGTTTATCGGGTCGCTGCTTTCGATGGGCTTTGTGCTGCTGATTGCCCGGCGGGTGCGCCGCGCCTCCGTTTTGATTTTAAGCGGGGTGATGATCGGTTATATCTGTTCGGCGATTACGGATTTTGTCGTAAACTTCGCCAGCGACGAAAGCATCGTCAACCTGCACAACTGGTCGCAGGGGAGTTTTTCGGGCATGTCTTGGGACAATGTGCGGGTGATGGCGGCGGTGGTGCTTGCCGCGTCCGTATTTACCTTTTTCCTGTCTAAACCCGTCGGGGCGTATCAACTGGGCGAGGCTTACGCCCAAAGCGTCGGCGTTAACATCAAAGCGTTTCGGGTTACGTTGGTTTTGCTTTCCAGTATTCTTTGTGCGTGCGTTACCGCCTTCGCGGGGCCGGTTTCGTTTGTGGGCGTGGCGGTCCCCCACCTGATAAAAGCTTTCGTAAAAACGTCTAAACCGCTGATCGTGATCCCGCTGTGCTTCCTGGGCGGCGCGGTCTTTTGCCTCGGCTGCGATTTGATTGCGCGGAGTTTGTTCGCCCCGGCGGAAATGAGCGTCAGCTCCGTCAGCTCGCTCTTTGGCGCTCCCGTTGTGATTTACGTCATGTCCCGTAAAGCGGGGCGCGATTGATATGGATTATTTTTTTAAAGCGGAGCGGCTGAGCGTAGGCTATCACGGAAAGCCCGTGGCGGAGGAAATAACCGTTTCGTTAAAAAAGGGGCAAATCCTGACGCTCATCGGGCCGAACGGTTCCGGCAAGTCCACCATTTTAAAAAGTATAACGAAGCAGCTTACATTACTGGGCGGCGTCGCGTATTTGGGCGGAAGCGCGATACAGGAAATAAGCGCGAAGGAATTTTCCCGCAAGGCCGCCGTGGTGCTTACCGAGCGCCCCAAGCCTGAGCTGATGACCTGCGAGGACGTAGTCGCCGTGGGGCGTTACCCGTATACCGGGGCGTTGGGGGTTTTGTCCGGGATGGATAAAGAGAAAGTTTATTCCGCGCTGAGGAAGGTCAACGCCTTTGACATAAAAGACAAAAACTTTAACGAAATAAGCGACGGGCAGCTTCAGCGGATCATGCTCGCCCGGGCGATTTGCCAGGAGCCGGAAATCATCGTGTTGGACGAACCGGCTTCGTTCCTCGACATACGCTACGCGGTGGAGATTCTCGACACGCTGAGAAGCATGGCGGACGAATCCGGCATTACGGTGATCATGTCCCTGCACGAGCTGAATTACGCGAAGCGTGTTTCCGATTGGGTGATGTGCGTCAAATCGGGAAAGGTGTTGTATCTTGACGCGCCCGGGGTAATCTTTACAAAAGATATCATTAACCGGCTCTATGATTTGCGGGAAGGTTGCTATGACGCACTGTTCGGGGGGCTATAATAATTTGCGGCTAATCGGCGGGAAATTTCTGCGGCGGGGGTATACCACGGGGAGCTGCGCGGCGGCGGCGGCAAAGGCGGCGGCGAAAATGCTTTTATCCCAAACCCTTTGCGAATCGGTGACGATTACCACGCCCAACGGCGCGGTTCTCGCCCTCGACGCGCTTAACGCGGAGTTTTCAGCCGAATACGCGTCCTGCGCCGTACAAAAATACAGCGGGGACGACCCGGATATTACGGACGGGTGTTTGGTTTACGCGCGGGTAGTAAAAAGCGGCGGCGGAGCAATCCGCGTTACCGGCGGCAAGGGAATCGGGCGCGTCACCAAGCCCGGTCTCGACCAACCCGCGGGCGCATACGCCATCAATTCCGTTCCGAGGAAGATGATTCAAGCGGAATGTGAAACCGTTCGCCAAGCGTTCGCGTATTCCGGCGGGCTTTCGGTAGAAATTTCCGTTCCCGGCGGCGGGGAACTGGCGGAGCGCACGTTTAACCCCCGGCTTGGCATTGAAGGCGGGATTTCCATACTGGGTACGACGGGAATCGTCGAGCCCATGAGCAAGGCGGCTGTGGCTGAAACTATACGCGCGGAGCTCAGCTTGCTGTACGAAGCCGGGCACCGGGACGCGCTGTTTACCGTGGGGAACTACGGCGAGGCGTTTGCGCGGAATGTTTTGAGGCTTTCTTTCGAAGCCCATGTGATGTGTTCCAATTTTATCGGGGAGGCGCTGACGGCGGCGGCGGAAAAAGGGTTCAAGCGGGCGCTGTTGGTGGGGCATATCGGCAAGCTTGTCAAACTTGGCATATGCATTACGGATACGCACTCGAGCAGCGGCGACGGGCGCGTGGAAACGCTTATCGCCTGCGCGTTGGAAGCGGGGGCGGAAACGGAAACGCTGCGCCAAATGCTGCCGTGCGTCACGGCGGACGCCGCGCTTGCGTGCCTTGAGCGCGCGGGCATACGGGAAAAAACGCTGAATATTCTCGGGGGGCGCATAGACGCCACCTTAAAGAGGCGCGTCGCGGGGTATGTGGAAGCGGGCTTTATCTGTTTCAGCGGGCTTGGGGAACAGGCGGCGGTATGCGCGCAAAACGAAACCGCCAAAAATTTACTGAAAATATTCGCGCGGTGAGAGGTTTTTATCATGGTTTATTTTGTGGGTGCCGGACCGGGCGCGGCCGATTTGATTACGCTGCGGGGCAAGGCGCTCTTGGAAAACGCGGACATGATCATATACGCGGGTTCGTTGGTCAATCCGGAACTGCTTTCCTTCGCGAAACCCGGCTGCGAAGTGTTTGACAGCGCCCGCATGACCCTTGACGAAGTGATAGAAAAAATGAAGATCGCCTCGGCGCTTGGGAAAAATACCGTGCGCCTGCACACCGGCGACCCCGGTTTGTACGGCGCGATACGCGAGCAAACGGACAGGCTTTCCGCGTTGGGCGTCGCCTATGAAACATGCCCCGGCGTTTCCAGTTTCTGCGCGGCGGCGGCGGCGCTTCGCGCCGAGTACACGCTGCCCGGGGTCACGCAGACGGTCATCATCACCAGAGCGGCGGGCAGAACTGCCGTGCCCGGGCGGGAAAACATCCGCTCCCTTGCCGCCCATAACGCGACGATGGTTTTGTTTTTAAGCGCGGGGCTGCTTGACGAGATTTCCCAAGATTTAATGGAAGGCGGCTATTCGCCGGAAACCCCCGCCGCCATCGTATATAAAGCCAGTTGGCCCGAAGAAAAAATAATACGCTGCACGGTGGCGGAACTGTGTAAACGCGCGGAAGAAAACGGCATTACCAAAACCGCCTTAATATGCGTCGGAGGGTTCCTCGGGGACGACTATGAACTTTCCCGTTTGTATTCGGCGGATTTTTCTACCGGCTACCGGAAAGGAATAACGGAATGAAGATAGCCGTAATTTGTTTTTCCGCAAAGGGCGCGGCGTTGGGGGAAAAAGTCATCAGGGCGTTTTCCGGGTACGGCAATGAAATGGCGGGGTATATCGCGAAGAAATACGCCGAACCGGTGAATGAGATATCCATCAACCCTACGTTTACCCCTTTTGAGTCCGTATTCGAACTGGTAAGCCGGTTGTTCGACAGCGTGGACGCGTTTATTTTTTTCAGCGCGTGCGGCATCGCGGTGCGCGCGGTCGCGCCCAAAATCAAAAGCAAGCTGACCGACCCCGCCGTAGTGGTCTGCGACGAGCACGGGCGTTTTTCCGTCAGCTTACTGTCCGGGCACGAGGGCGGGGCAAACTGGTTGGCGGAGCAGGTTTCCGCGGCGCTGCAAAACACTTCCGTGATTACCACCGCAAGCGGTTACAGCGATGAGACAAAAGACGACGGAAAGCCCCGCAACCTTGCGCTCGGCGTCGGTTTTCGCGGCGGGGTGCCGTCCGAAGACATAAACCGCGCGGTTCATACCCTGCTCCGTTTCGCGAAAATAAACCCCCGCAGGGTTTCCGCGATGGGCACCATCGATATCAAGCGCGGCGACGAAGCGTTGGCGCGTTTTGCCGAAGACTTCGGGGTTCCGGTGAATTTTTATTCCGCCGGGGAACTGGCGGCGGTTCCGGGGGAATTTTCCCATTCGGGCTTTGTTTACAACGCCGTGGGCGTCGGCAATGTGTGCGAACGCGCCGCCGCGCTTTGCGGGGGTTCGGGCAGGCTGATTTTGCGCAAGGCTTCGATGAAAGGCGTAACCATAGCGGTTTTTGAAATGGAATGAAGGTTTGAGGAGCGTTTCCTTGTACGAATTATGGGTCGCGGGGCTTGGCCCGGGAAGCCCGGAACACATGACGGACGCCTGCCGCGCCTGTTTGCGAAATTCCGAAATAATCGTGGGGTATACCGGGTATATCGACCCGCTTCGTCCCCTGCTCCCGGATAAAATTTTCCACGCGACGGGAATGACGCGGGAGCGGGAGCGCTGCCTCGCCGCCCTCCGTTTCGCCCGGGAAGGGAAAAAAGTCTGCGTGGTTTCCAGCGGCGACAGCGGCGTGTACGGAATGGCAGGGCTGCTGATTGAACTCGCGGCGGATTTTCCGGACGTAACCGTGCGGGTTATACCCGGCGTAACGGCGGCGGTCAGCGGGGCCGCGCTGCTCGGCGCTCCGTTGGCGAACGACTTCGCCGTAATCAGTTTAAGCGATTTGCTTACCCCGTGGGAAACGGTTGAGAAACGCCTACGCGCGGCGGCGGCGGGGGATTTCGCGATTTGCCTTTACAACCCGGGTAGCCGCAAGCGGACGGGACATTTATCCGCCGTGTGCGAAATACTGTTGGAAACTTTACCGCCTTGCCGTATTTGCGGTATAACGAGCCATATCGGGCGGGAGGGGCAGAAGATTTTGCTTACCACGCTGAGTGCGCTTCGCGGCATACAAACCGGGATGTCCGACACGGTTTTTATCGGCAATTCCCAGACGCGGAACATTGGCGGAAAGATGGTAACACTTAGGGGATATGGTGCGGTTCCGGAGGAGCGGACGATTGGTTAGGGCCATCATCTTCGGCGGAACCTCCGAAGGAAGAAAACTGTGCGAATACTGCGCCAAGCATTCCATTCCGGTTTTGTACAGCACTGCGACGGCGGACGGCGCGAGGCAAACGGAAGGGCTTCCGGGAATCCTCAGCCGGTACGGCGCGCTTAACGGGGAAGAAATGGCGGCGCTGATACGGCAAAGCGGCGTCCCGCTTGTCATCGACGCCACGCACCCTTTCGCC
>JAISWA010000174.1 GCA_031271275.1 Clostridiales bacterium
ACCGAGTTCGGGCTGATGGCGGGCGCCGACCGCGTGGAGGGTACGCTGTTCGGGAACGGGGAGCGCACCGGCAACGCGGATATCGTGACGATTGCCATGAACCTTTACGTGCAGGGCATAGACCCCGGCTTGGATTTTTCCAACATCAACCGCGCGAAGGAAATTTATGAGGAATCCACCAACCTTCCCGTACACCCGCGCCACCCCTACGCGGGGGAACTGGTGTTCACCGCTTTTTCCGGCTCACACCAGGACGCGATCAGCAAGGGGATGAAACGTATGCGGGAAAGGCAGGGCATTTGGGCGGTGCCGTACCTGCCTATCGACCCCCGGGACGTGGGGCGCAGCTACGACCCCATCATCCGCTTCAACAGCCAGTCGGGCAAGGGCGGCGCGGCGTTCATCCTCGAATACGCCTTCGGAATACAAATGCCCAAGCGGGTGCAGCAGGACTTCGGCCCGGTGGTGATAAACGCCTCCGACGCCCGCAGCAGCGAGCTTAACGCCGAAGATTTGTACCAACTGTTTAAGGCGACTTATGTGAATATCGAAACGCCGGTAAAGCTGCTCGGGTATCAGGAAGTTTCCGGAGAACCGGCGACAGTCACGGCAAGGATTACTTATAAAGACGACGAGGTAACCATCAAGGGCGAGGGCGACGGGCTTGTGGACGCGTTTTGCAAATCCCTTTCGGATTATTTGAACATATCCTTTGAAATCATCAACTACAGCCAGCATTCCATGGAGCGGGGCAACAAATCGCGGGCGATTACCTTCGTGGAATTTTTGTCGGGCGGGAAAACCTATTACGGCGCGGGAATGTCCGGCAACATAGGCACTTCTTCGCTTCGCGCGGTGGTCAGCGCGGTAAACAAGGTACTAAAATAAAAAGGCGGGCATATGATACGAGAGATAAGTAGAGGAGCGTGTTCATATGCCGAGTCCTCCCGCGAACTATTATCCGCCCAACCCTTATGATAGCGAGCCTCACGGTGAACAGCCGCAACCCGCGCGGAAGAACGATTTGCGGCATTATCCGCTGCTAAAGGGGTTGCAGGACGTGAACGTTCAACAGGCGAGCATGGCGGCAGCGCAGCGGGTGTCCCTTAACGCGTCGCAAAATGTTTTCAATAACCCGGAGCTTGCCCAGCAAAACCTGCAAAGCGTTGTTCCGGAAGATGAACCCCCTGAGCCGGCGTTTACGGGGGACCCCGCGCCGCCTTTTGTCCCGCCGGTGCGTCCGAACATTTCCCCTGCAGAACAATTGCAGCGTATCAACCAAAGTTTGCCCGACGGCGTGCGCTACGAGCCCATGGACGAGAATACGCTGCGCATACTTCGCGCCACGGGCAGGCTTCCGGTAACGCAGCCGCCCGTCATGCCGCAGCCGCCTTCCCGGAATAACATCGTAAGGCAGTTTATGGGGCCGCAGGCGCAGGCGTTCCCGCCGCCGCCCGTTGTTGCGTCGCCGCCGGCGCAGGCGCCCCCCTACGTGCGCACGCCGGACTCTATTGACCCACGCGTTCAAATATTGGAAAGCTTAATCCAAGACGAAAGCAACGGCTATGTTTTTTACAGCCATTTGGCGGGGCTTTCCAACCGCGCGGATTTCAGGGCGGCGTTGGGAGGGGTGGCGGAGGACTGCCAGTCGCGAATACAAATTTACAACGAGCTGTTGGAGAGAATGTTTTCCCACCGGTTCGAGCCCTCGGAAGTCGCGGTCAACACCCGCGTTAATTTTAAGGACGGGCTGACCCTTGCCATACAGGAAGAAAATAAATCGCTGCGGACGCTTTCGGATTTACTGGAGAAACTGCAGGATAATTTGGCGGAAAGGGCTGTGCAGAATATTATCAATAAAAAAATAATCGGGCATAACTTGCTGAGTTTTATGAAAAACGACCGGTGACGGCGTTTAAACAATGACCAACGGCATTGTATATTCATATCGCAGGGCGCGTTTACCCGCCCTCGCCAACATATAAACGTCGGTGGTTTCAATCTCCTTATTAAGCATGGACATAGCTTCCGTGCTTAATTTTTTTTCCGCGTGCTTTAAATTTAAAATCACCGGAAGGGACGCGTTTTGCTCCAGTTCCCTTAACAGGGTTGCGCTGTCCTTCCGGAAGCCGAGCACGCGGATGTATTCCGCGCCGCCGCGCAGCGTATTAATGCCGAGTATTAAATGCAAAACGGCGCGCTGTAACCTTGTGCGGGTATAGCGTTTGGTTTTGACCGCGCCGATAAGCCCGGTCAGCGAAGAATGCCCGCCGCTCATCCGGCGGAAGCGGTTGCCCAACCCCTCGGACATTTCAGCGTATTCGGCGAGCTTAGCGGGGTCGGTCGTCCGCAGTTTGTACTGGAAGATATCGCCGTAGTTTTCTAACGCGGCGGTTTCCCCGCGAATTACCGCCTGAGAAAGCAGTGCATATGCCCGGGGCGGCATGAATTTTTCAATTTCAAGGGCGCACCCGTTCAGCACCGCCTGGCGGATGGCTTTTGCCGGCGCGCAGCCGCTTCGCGTTATGGTATGGGGTTCGATATGGGATTCTAATTTTATCAGCGCTTTTAAATATTCCACCCCGAGGATATTGTTCGCTTTGGAAAGCAGCCCTTCCGGGAAACACCCCGCCGGCGAAGTTGATAACATCGCGCGTTCCCGCGCCGCCGCGAAGGACAGCCCTTTGTCAAGCAAACGCTTTAATTCCTGTTGAAACGCCGGCGATTCCCGCGAGAGGAATTTTGCGGCTGCTTTCATCGCGTCCAGGTCCCCGGACTCGCTGCCGAAACACAGTGCGGAGACAAGCCCCGTGGAATGCAAAAGCTTCACCGCGGCGGAGGCGAAATATTCCGCGCTTGAGGCGGCAAAAAACACCGGAAGCTCTATCACCATATCCGCGCCGTGTTCCAACGCCATGCGCGCGCGCAGCCACTTGTCGCATAGCGCCGGTTCGCCCCGCTGCGTAAAATTCCCGCTCATTACCACGACAGTATGCGTCGCTTTGGTTAAGCGCTTCGCCCTTTCCATGTGGCACAAGTGCCCGTTGTGAAACGGATTGTATTCCGCGATTAAACCGAGAACTTTCACGAAAATCTCCTTTCCTTTTGCGTACAAACCTTGATTTATCGGCTGTCAAGTGCTTTAATGACTATCAGGAAGGTGTGATTGCGTGAAAGACATCACCGATAGGGAATTTAATCAAATTCGGGATTATGTAAAAGCCAACTTCGGCATCAGCCTGAGCGACGAAAAAAAATCGCTGATATATTCCCGTTTGCGCACGACGCTTATCGATCTCGGGTTTGACAATTTTACGCAGTATTATGAATATCTTGTTAACGATAAGACAAAGCAGGCCGTGACAAGGTTCATCGACAAGGTCACGACCAATCATACCTTTTTTATGCGGGAAGTGGAACATTTCGATTATTTCCGGGATACCGTTCTGCCTTACATAGAAGAAACCTACCGTTCGCAAAAAGATATACGGCTTTGGTGCGCGGCGTGTTCCTCGGGAGAGGAATCCAACACGCTGCAGATGATTCTGCAGGATTATTTCGGGAACAAGCCGGAAACATGGAACACCCAGATACTCGCCACAGACATCTCCACACAGGTGCTCGACAAGGCGGTGCACAGCGTATACGCCAACGAGAGCCTCGCGTCCATACCCGACCGTTGGAAAAGGGACTATTTCAAAAAATTTGACGCGGAAAACAGCATGGTCACCGACCAGATAAAAAAACAAATCATTTACCGGAAGTTTAACCTGATGGAGCCTGTGTTCAAATTTAAGAAAAAATTTCAGGTCATCTTCTGCCGCAACGTGATGATTTACTTCGACAATAAAACAAGAGACGAGGTCGTGCAAAAGTTTTACGATTTGACGGAGCCGGGCGGATATTTGTTTATCGGGCATTCCGAGACGCTCAACCACACGTCCACAAAGTTTAAATATATAATGCCCGCGACCTACCGAAAAGTTTGACGCAAGCGGCTCAGCATATTGACTATAGCCATGCCTTGTAGTTTAATAGTGTTAGGGTAGCGGCATAACAGCGGTTTGTTTTCTGCAACCGTGTGAAAGGGTGATGGAGTTTGGCTGATTTTGACAGAGAATCCATGCTTGAGATGTTTCTCTTCGAGATGAACCAGTTGATTGAACAACTTGAGCAGACCATCGTACAAAGCGAAACCGAATATAACGCCGATCAAATCAACGAAATTTTCAGGATAATGCACACAATTAAAGGCTCGGCGGCCATGATGATGTTCGACAATATCGCGGGCGTGGCACACGCCATTGAAGATTTGTTCTATTACCTGCGCGAGGAGTCCCCGCAAAACATTGACTACCCCACTCTGTCCGACCACGTTCTGGAAGGCGTGGACTTCGTCAAGGCGGAACTCATTAAAATACAGGACAGCGAACCCGTTGACGGCGACGGTACCGCCCTTTCAGCCGATATTAAAAAATTTCTGAGCGATTTAAAAGCGGGTATAGCGCCGGAAAAACCGGACGCTAAAGCGGCGGAAAGCGGCGGATTCTCACCTGCTTCGGCATTGGAACAGCCGCAGCAGGCAATCGGGATGGTTCCCATGCACCGGTACAAGGCGAAGATTATGTTCGACGACGGCTGCGAAATGGAAAATATCCGCGCCTACACGTTAGTACATAATCTGGGGGATTTGGCGCAGGATGTCGTGCATGTACCGGAAGACGTCATAGACGAGGAAGCGATTAACATTATCCGCAGGGACGGCTTCCAGCTTGAGTTCAACAGCGACTACCCCTACAGCCAGATACGGGATCATCTTAGCCAGACTGTTTACCTGAAGGAACTTCAATTAGAAGAAATAGAAACCGAACAATTGGAGGCTGATGACGATTTGTTTAACGAAACGGATTATGCCCCTGCCATAAATCAGACCGCTCAGCAGGCATCCGCGGCGTCTCAGTACGCGGAGCGCGAGCAGGCTGCCGAACAAAAATCTGTGCAGGCGGACGACGCCGCCGCCGCGAAGAAAACGACGGCGTCCACCCCGTCCCATATGATCAACGTCAACGTAAACAAACTCGACTCCTTGCAAAACCTCATGGGCGAGCTTGTTATTTCCGAGGCGATGGTCACGCAAAACTCCGAACTGGAAGGGCTTCAGCTCGATTCCTTCCACAAGGAAACCCGTCAGCTCAGGAAAATTATCAACGACCTGCGCAGTACGATTATGTCTATGCGGATGGTTCCGCTTTCCGGCACGTTCTTTAAAATGAACCGCATCGTGCGCGACATGTGCCGTCAGCTCGACAAGGACGTACAGCTCGATATCGTGGGCGAGGACACCGAAGTCGATAAAAACATCATTGAACATATTTCCGACCCCATCATGCATATTATCCGCAACTCCATCGACCACGGCGTGGAGAAACCCGCAGACCGGCGCAAGGCAGGCAAGCCGGAAAAAAGTCATGTGTTACTCGAAGCAAAGAACGCCGGCGGCGATGTTTTGATTATCGTCAAAGACGACGGCGCGGGGCTTGATCGGGACAAAATCATGAAAAAAGCGAAGGAAAACGGCCTGCTTCGCAAACCCGAATCCGAGTACAGCGACAAGGAAATACACCAGTTTATATTTCTGCCCGGGTTCTCCACCAACGAC
>JAISWA010000270.1 GCA_031271275.1 Clostridiales bacterium
TAAAGAAGGTGGTTTGGTTGGCTAGTAGACAGGGTTCCGGGATGTTTAACGCAATGATTGAAAAATTTGACTTACCTTATTATAAGGTGCAGTATCTTATGTTTAAATAATTTCATTTGCTTACGTTTTACATATATAGCGAATCAACTTAATTTTTGACCATCGGAAGCGTCAATGCATTGTGGTGAACGGACGTAGCGTTTTCGCAGAAAACGCAGGGAGTGAACCGTTTACAATGCATAGCTGACGATGGTTACATCCAAAGTTGATTCGCTATACCGCTATAAAACGTTTGCTTTATTGCGCAAATATCGCCCTGATTTTGATGTGCTACCGCTTGATACCTGTTACTTGACCTCTGCCGAGCTTAACATAATTAACCGCTTATCCTATCTGTACCGATTTTGCGCAAAAAAAAGGACCGTTGCCGGTCCGTTTGCTATCTGCGCTTATTCCTTTTATTGAGCCCGGCGATACGCTCGTTGGAGACTTTTTGCCAGGCTTTGAACTTTTCCTCGAAGGAAGCCGCCTGCGCGGCGGTAATGACGGGGGGCGGCGCGTAATACTCGCCGTCTTCGCTTTCTTCGTTATAATTTTCGTCTTCAAAAATCGCTTGAGGGATGTCTTTCATAGAAAGGGATATTTTACCCGACGACGCGTCGCGGGAAAGCACGCGCACGCTTACCTCGTCGCCCACCGCGAGCACGTCGCCCACATTTTGGACGAATCCGCTCGCTATCTGTGAAATATGCACCAACCCCGGCGCGTTCCCCGGAAGCGAGACAATCGCGCCAAAGGGTTTGATTTTAAGCACTTTACCGGTATATATCTCACCGACAGTGATTTCTGTTTTCTCAGACATAGGCAAGCCCCCTTCCTTTAAACACTCAACGGGAGTCATTATAGCACAGGTTTGTTTGCGATGTCCAGAATCAGCGACCACAGCGCGTCGCGGCCCGCCCGGCTTTCACTGGAAAAAGCGAGCGGAGGTTCATCCGTATTCAGCGAGCGGCGGATGGCGGCAAGGTATTTCGGTACCTGGCTGCGTTTTAATTTATCGCTTTTTGTGGCGACCGTGAACAGGGGAATTTTATAATAAACGCACCAGTCGTAAAGCATTTTATCGTTCGCGTTGGGTTCGTGGCGAATGTCGAGCAGCAAAAACAGGGCTTTCAGCGGCGGGCGGTTTTTTAAATAGCTCTCCACCATCCCGCCCCACCGGGCGGATTCCTCTTTGGAAATTTTCGCGTAGCCGTAGCCGGGGAGGTCCACGAGGAACAGGGAAGAACGGAGAGGCTCGCTTGAGCATGCGGAGGTATTTTCAACCGCTTGTGAAGCCGGTTTTGTGAATTTATACTCCACCTCATAGAAATTAAGCGTCCGCGTTTTCCCGGGCTGTTTACTGGAACGCGCCAACGCGTTGCGGTTGACCATCGCGTTAATCAGCGACGACTTGCCCACGTTGGATTTGCCCGCGAAGGCAAATTCCGGCAAGCCGGAAGGGTACTGGTCGGGACGCACGGCGGTAGCGGCAAGCTTCGCGCCGCAGATAGCGACGCGGGAATCTTGATTTGTTTTAAGTTTATCGCTGTACATAACAACCCCAGTTACATTGTCGTTTAATCACGCAGTCCGCTCACTATCGCCCAATCGTACTCCAATCAATCTCGCTGTCGGAAATGAATCCGCTTTCCTCCGCCGCTTTAATACGCACGGCTTCTTCAGGGGTAACTTTTGTAAAATCAGGATCCCACGCAAGCACGAGTCTTTTCACAAACTCATGAGCAAAGCGTTGCTCTTCCATAGGAAGCATTGCCATCATTCTCGCCGTGTTCGTAACGAGCGCAGACATATCGATTCCCCTTTCCTATTTGTAAATGTCACCGCGATTACCTATTTCAATAATCATCAGTATTTCAACCCGAGCGTCTGTCGCATATTTGAATATTACGCGCCATGAGCCTATGCGCAACCGCTTTCGACCGTCTGAATATCCTTGTATCAGCGCAACGTCTCCCTCCGGAGGGGTAAGCGTCAATTTAGCAATCGCCTCTCGAATCCGTGCCACCGACTTTTTTGTTTGTTTTTCCAAAAACTTGACAGCATCTCGGGTGTATTCAATTTTCATAGCGCCCTCTCACATCAGTATTACCTTATGGAAAACCTTCTTGCCCTTCTGCACGATAACCGACCCGTCTTTGAAATCGCCCGGCTTGACCGTGTGCTCGTAGGTTTCCACTTTTATGTCGTTGACTTTTAAACCGCCCTGGTCTATCAGGCGCCTTCCTTCGCTGCGGGTTTGTATCAGCTTCGCTTTTTCAAGCAGCAGCACGATGTTCATCCCTTCGCCCAGTTCTTCCGCCGCGATTTCCGTGCGGGGCATCCCCGCGCCGGAACCCCCGCCCGCGAATATCGCCTTGGACGCGGCAAGCGCCTTGTCGGCTTCTTCCTCGCCGTGGGCGATTTTGGTGATTTCATAGGCGAGAATTTCCTTCGCCCTGTTCAGTTCGGAACCTTCCCAGTTCTGCATGGCGTTTATTTCTTCCAACGGAAGGAACGTGAGCAGCTTTAAATCCCGTATCACGGTGCTGTCGTCCGTGTTGCGCCAGTATTGGAAAAATTCATAGGGCGAGGTGCGCGTCGCGTCAAGCCATACCGCGCCCGCGGCGGTTTTGCCCATCTTGCGCCCGTCGGCGGTGGTGAGCAGCTTGTAGGTGAGCGCGTAAGCCCCGGCGTTTTCCACCTTGCGAATCAGTTCCGCGCCGGAAATAATGTTGGACCACTGGTCGTTGCCGCCCACCTGCAGCAAGCAGCCGTATTTCCGGTATAAATATAAAAAGTCATAGGCTTGCATCAGCATATAGTTCATTTCAAAAAACGTAAGCCCGCTTTCCAGCCTGACCTTGTAGGTGTCGGCGGAGAGCATTTTGTTTACGTTAAAATGGACGCCGTAATCCCGCATAAATTCCACATATTTTAAATCGAGCAGCCAGTCGCCGTTCTTGACCAACACCGCCCCGTCGCCGTCAAAATTGATAAACCGCTCGAACTGTTTTTTCTGGCAGGCAATGTTGTGGTCTACTTCGTCCCGGGTCATCACCCGGCGCATTTCCGTCCTGTCGGTGGGGTCGCCCACCATTCCGGTGCCGCTGCCCATTAACACGATGGGCTTGTGCCCCGCCCGCTGCAGGTGCGCCAACGCCATAAGCGTAAGGAAATGCCCCGCCGTAAGGCTGTCCGCCGTGGGGTCGTAACCGTTGTAAAACGTGACGCGCTCCTTGCCCAATAATTCCCGCAGTTCTTCCTCATGGGTGCATTGCTCGATAAAACCCCGTTCCTTTAAAATATCAAATGCGTTTTGTGACATGAAAACTCTCCTTTTTTATTCTTCCGCGCAAATATTTACAATCACCTTTACGGCGGCTTCCATGGATTTGACCGGCAGATATTCATAGGGCCCGTGGAAGTTATGCCCCCCGGCGAAAATATTCGGGCAGGGCAAGCCCATAAAGGAAAGCCGCGCGCCGTCCGTTCCGCCCCGCACCGCCTTCCGTACCGGCGTAACGCCCGCCTTTTCCATGGCGAGCCGGGCGCGTTCCACGATTTGCGGTTTGTCCTTTAGTATTTCATACATGTTGCGGTAACTGTCCTTAACGGATAAAACCGCCGTGCCCGCCCCGTATTTTTCGTTAATCCGCGCGGTTAACCCGGCGAGGTGCTTTTTTCGTTCCTCCAACCCCACGGCGGAAAAATCCCGCAGGATATACGAAAGCTTTGCCTGCCCCACTTCGCCTTCCATGCCCGTAAGGTGGTAAAAGCCTTCCCGCCCTTTGGTGGTCGCGGGCGTTTCGTTTGCGGGAAGCGATCGGATGATTTCCGCCGCGACCAACCCCCCGTTGACCATAACGCCATACGCGCTGCCCGGGTGGACGGACTTCCCCGTAACGGTAATTTCCGCCGCGGCGGCGTTAAAGGTCTCCGCCTCAAGCTCCCCTATTTCCCCGCCGTCCACCGTATACGCGTAATCCGCGCCGAAAGACGCCACATTAAAGTAGTCCACACCCCGACCGACTTCCTCGTCCGGCGTAAACGCCACGCGTATTTTGCCGTGCCTGATTTCCGGATGCCGTATCAAATATTCCATCGCGGTCAAAATTTCCGCGATTCCGGCTTTGTCGTCCGCGCCGAGCAGCGTCGCGCCGTCGGGTACGATGATGTCCTGTCCGATATATTTTTTTAGTTCCGGGAACATTTCGGGGGAAAGTATACGCCCGTGACCTAGCGCGATTTCGCCGCCGCCGTAGTTTTCAACGATACGCGGGTTTACGTTTTCCCCCGGCGCGTCCGGGGACGTGTCCATATGGGCGAAAAAGCCGATTACCGGCGGTTCCTGCGCCTCGCCGCTTATATTGGAGGGAAGCGTGGCGGTGACGTAGCCGTACTCGTCAAGTGCCGCTTCGGAAAGCCCGATGGCTTCGCATTCCGCTTTTAACCTTTCGGCGAAAGCGGTTTGAGACGGGGTGGAAGGATAAGCCCCGGACGTTTCGGACGATTGCGTACCGATAACGGCGTAGGAGAAAAAACGTTTGACGACGGGCTGCATAGGGGACCTCCTGAAATAAGAATACCCGCGAATAATAACATAATGCCGGTCAACATGCGAACAAAGCGGATTCCCGCCGCCGAATCTTGACAGGCTGCATGGTTCATGGTATTTTAACCGTCGCGCGTCTTTAGCTCAGTTGGTAGAGCACCTGACTCTTAATCAGGGTGTCCAGGGTTCGAGCCCCTGAAGACGCAGCCGTAAAACCAAGGCTTCCGCAAGTTATGCGGAAGCCTTGGTTTTACCTCAGATTATTTTATTCTCAATTGCAATTGTGACGGGAAGCCACGTCAAACGCGGCGGCAAGTCCCGCGTTAGTGTATAAAAGGCTCTTTTAAAAAGCCTTTCATTGTTTCATATCCTTTTTTGCCATTTCTTTCACGTCTTGTATGGCTTTTTTGACATCGTCCATATTTTCACACGCCTCAAACTTGTCCGCTACAAGTTTTAAAAGGATTTCCATTTGCTTATCAGTCATATAATCCATATTACCGTCCTTTCTGGCGCTTGCCCACCGTACTCGTCAAGGATGTTCCTGACTGTGGCTACTATAGTTTATGGTAACACATATATCAACCAGTTCTATGAAAATATTTCTTGTGGCTTATCACTGCGCCTTTCTCCTTACAATCCCGAAATACGTCCCCGCCGTCCGCCGGAACACCAACCAATACACCGTCGCGTAAGCCAACGCGGTCAGGGCGCTCGACGCGGCAAGCAGCGGGATGTTGTACACCCCGAAAACGACCATCACCCGGCTGATGGGGAAAAACGCCACCGTAACATGCGCCGCCGCCACGATCAGCGGGATGAAGAACACCGCAAGTATCTGCCGGTTGATGGTGCGCTTCACTTCCTCTTTTCCCATACCGACCTTTTGCAGAATATCAAACCGCTCGGCGTCGTCGTACCCTTCGCTTAACTGCTTGTAGTAAATAATCAG
>JAISWA010000278.1 GCA_031271275.1 Clostridiales bacterium
CACAACGAAGCGTCCGCGCTCGGTCACGCTCGGCGTGAGGGTAGAGCGGAGGGCGAACAAGCAGAACGTGCAAAATGGCAAGGTGTTGTCGAGGAACAAGCCGCGCTAATTGCGGAGCTTAAAGCGCGGCTCGGCGAGGGTCAATAATTATACGGTGCAGACAAAAAGGCGCGGCGATTATCCAACGATTCGCCGCGCCGGATATTCTCAGCGTTCTTAATGTCCTCGCGCAGATTGTAATACTTACCAACGTCAGCGTACCGCGACGCGAGAAGGCTTTCGCGCCCGGCTCTCCATTCCTTTTCGGGGATTCTATCCCGCCCGTCCTGATGTTTTTTATGGGCGTCCACATTCGCCAAATGCTCGTTCAGCTTGGAAATGCGCCGCTCTTTCTTTTGAATCTCCGCCGCGAGGTCGTATCGCTCCTGATGTATGCGGATTATCCTGTCGGCGAACGCCTCCATGTCGTAAACGCCATATTTTTGCACGAAGATTAGCGCACCCACATATGCCTTTCGGTACGGATGCCGCGCCGCTCCATCTGCGTGGCGGCGACGCCCATTCGGACTTGCGGGATTTTCCCGACGCCCTGCCGGGCTTATGAAACGAACGTGGCGCCAAAAGAAATTTAAATTTGCAAACCGCTCTTTTTCCATTATAATGGGGAATGTTTGCATATTTATTACGAGGGCATTAAAACCATATTAATGGGGAAGGGGTTGATTATGGGTGGTAGCGGCTGTCACGAAGATAAAAGCGGCGGAAGACGCCTGTGACGCGCGCATCGCGAAAGCAACGGAGGAGGCGCAGGAAATCGGCCGCGCCGCGGCGGTAAAAGCCAGGGAGCGCGGCGCCGAAATCCGGAAGGAAACCCGCGCCAAGCGCGCCGCTATGTTGGAAAAAGCAAGGCAGGACGCGGAAGCGGCATGCGCTCCTTTGGACGAGGCCGCCAAAGCGGATATCGCGCGTATTCTTACGCCGGAAACCGCCGCCTTTGAAGCGACGGTGGATAAGCTAGTTCAAAAACTGGCTTCCTGAATTACTGCTCGCGCGGTTTTTGCCGCGCTGAATGGGGAATCGTATGGCAATTGTAAAGATGAACCGTTTTTCCCTTCTTACTTTTGAGCGGAACAAGCAAATACTGCTCAAAACACTGCAAGCGTTCGAGCAAGTGCATTTCAAGCGGCTGTCCCCCGACGATTTCGAGGGGATGGACGTTATACGGCGCAATGTGGAAAACGCCGCGGCGTTGGAAAACGAGCTTTCCCGCGTTAACTACGCCACGGACCGCTTAAAGCCCTACGCGGAAATACCCAAGGGTATTAAGGCAATGCTTACGCCGCCGCAGGAAATGTCATTTGAGGAACTTGACCGCTTCGCGTCGGAGTACGACGCCGCGGCAGCCTGCGAATCTGTCCGCGGCTGCGACGAGCGCATCAAATCTATCCACGCCGAGCTTTCCCGCGTGAAAACCGAAAACGACAACCTGCGCCTTTGGGCGGGTTTCGACGCGGCGCCCTCGGAGTTGGATAAGCTGAAGCACGTCCGGTACATCACCGGCGCCGTCAACAAAAAAACCGCGCCGGATTTTTTGGTGAACCTTGAAGCCGCGTTCCCTTCCGCGTATGTGGAAACGCTTCACACCGTCAAAGACGATACGGTGTTTTTTGTCGTGGCGCCGGCGGACGGTTGGGACGCGCTGACGGCGGAACTGAAGAACATGGGTTTCACCCGCATTACGCTAAGTTTTACCGGCATACCCGCCGACAAGGTGCGCGAGAACGAAAAACGTATCGCCACACTGGCGCTGGAAGCCGAAGCCGCGTTGGAAGAACTAAAGTCCCACGCCCCTCAGTACGCCATGCTGCTTACCGCGGCGGACCATTACCGCACGGCGTTGGAGCGGGCAAAGGCTTGCGAGAATTTTGTCAACCTTTCCGACGTGCTCATCATCGAAGGCTGGGTCCCGCAGGAGGAATCCCCCAATTTGAAAAAATTGCTCGATACCGCCTGCCCCAACGAGTATTACATAGAGGAAACAGCCGTCGAGGCGGATTCCGCCGAAGTGCCTATCGCGCTGAAGAACAACCGGTTCGCGCGGGCGTTCGAGGACGTTACCGCCATGTTCGCCATGCCCCGCTACAATGAAATCGACCCAACCCCCCTGCTCGCCCCGTTTTACATTCTGTTCTTCGGGCTGATGGTGGGCGATTTCGGCTACGGGCTTGTACTGCTTATCGCAACGGCGCTGCTGCTCAAGTTCGCCCATTTGAAAAAAAGTATGCGGCGTTTCATGCAGTTTTTCTTCTTTTTAAGTTTCGGGGTCATTTTCGCCGGTTTCCTGTACGGAAGCTTCTTCGGCTTCGCCCTTGATATTTTTAAGGTGGCGACCGCTCCCGACGGCACCGCGAAAGCCATACTCAGTTCCGATTACGACATCCTCGTCATGTTGGTCATGTCTGTGGTCATCGGCGTGGTGCAGGTGTTCTTCGGTTTCGGGGTAAAGGCGTACATGGCATTCCGCGACGGCAAGCCCCTTGAGGCGTTTCTGGATTCCATACTCTGGATTATTACGCTTACCTGCGGGCTCGGCATGTTCAGCGGCGCCGCCCCCGACGTAGTTCCCGCCATTGTGTTTACCATATCCCAGTACGGGTTCTTTGGCGGGCTTATTCTGCTGTTTTTGACGCAGGGGCGCTCTAGCCCGTCCATCGGCGGAAAGATAGGCAACGGGCTTATGGGCGTATACGGAATCACCGGATACATAGGCGACTTCATTTCCTACTCCCGCCTTACCGCCATCGCGCTTTCCGGCGCGTACATCGCCTCGTCCTTTGACATGATGGCGGTGATGATTCCCATGCCCGCGCGAATCATTTTCGGCACGCTTATTTTTCTGGTGGGCAACCTGCTCAACATGGGGCTCGGCTTCCTCGGCGCTTACGTTCACGGCGCGCGCCTGCAGTTTGTGGAGTTTTTCGGGAAGTTTTACGAAGGCGGCGGCATTCCGTTCAAGCCCTTCTCCCCCAAAAATGTTTTCATCACCCTCAAAGAAACTAAAACAAACCATAATTAAGGAGGACTTTTTGCATGGAATTGTTACTCAATTTATTGAACGACCCCAACCCCAGTTTGCTCGGCCAGGTTTTGGCGGCAGTAGGCGCGGCGCTCGCGATTTTTATGTCCGGCATCGGCTCGGCGCGTGGCTGCGGGCTCGTGGGTAAAACCGCCGCGGGTATCATCACCGAGGAACCGGAAAAGTTCGGTAAGGCGCTTATCCTTCAGCTGCTTCCCGGTACGCAGGGTCTGTACGGTTTTGTGTTCGGCTTCCTTGTCTTTTTCTTAAAAATCGCGGGCGCTGACGGCGTCACCGCCGGTCAGGGCATGTTTCTTATCTTCGCTTCGCTGCCCGTGGCGATAGTGGGCTACCGCTCGGCGTTATACCAGGGGCAGGTTTCCGCCGCCGGCCTGCAAATTTTGGCAAAGAACCCCGACCACAACACCAAGGGCATTCTGCTTGCCGTTATTGTTGAAACCTACGCGATTTTAGGGCTGGTCGGCTCCATGCTGATGTTCTTTATCGCATATCCCATCCCGAGGTAAAAGGAGGTTTTCCTTTGTCCAACTTGGAGAACCTGACCGCGAAAATTCTCGCGGACGGAGAAAAAAAAGCCAAAACCATCGTCGATAACGCCAAACGCGACGGGGAAAGTTTGATCGCGAAAGCGGAAGCCGAAGCCAACGCCGAGGGCGTAAAAGCCATCGCGGCGGCAGAGGACGAGGCGAAGAAGCTGATTGAGCTCGCGCTTTCCGCCAAAAAAATTGAAATCCGCGACAAGGGCTTAGCCGCGAAGCAAAGCACCATCGCGAAGGCGCTTGACGCGGCTAAGCAAAAGCTTTCCGGCATGGACCAAAACGCCTATGAGGGTTTCCTGTGGCGTTACCTGAATGAAACAAGCTTTTCCGCGGGCGAAACCCTGCGCGTACCCGAAAAATACGCGGGGCTCGACATGGACGCGCTTAACAAAAAGCTGACCGCCGCGGGCAAACCGGCGCTTGCG
>JAISWA010000099.1 GCA_031271275.1 Clostridiales bacterium
AATGCAACCGGCATATAAAGTTCGGGGCGCTGCTAAGTTTCGCGCGGGGGCAGGGCGGGGCGCTCGCCACCGGCCATTACGCGAGAATGGAACGCGACGGCGGTTCCGGTAAATTTCTATTAAAGAAAGCCGTGGATTTAACAAAAGACCAGAGCTATATGCTGTATGTGCTGCCCCGGGAAGCGCTTTCGGAAATTTTGTTCCCCCTGGGCGGGCTGACCAAAGCCGAAGTGAGGGAAATCGCCCGTATCAACGGCTTTGACAACGCCGATAAAAAAGAAAGTCAGGACATTTGTTTTATACCCGACGGGAACCACGCCGCGTTTATCGAAAGGTACACGGGGCGTTTTTGCGCGCCGGGGGATTTCGTCGATACACAGGGGAACATACTGGGCCGCCACGGGGGAATCACCCGCTACACCGTGGGTCAGCGGAAAGGACTGGGCATCGCGCTGCAAAAGCCCGTGTTCGTCCGCGAAAAAGACGCGAAAACCAACCGGGTCGTGCTGTGCGAGAGCGGGGAATTGTTTTCGAAATCCTTGGAAGCGGGGGACTTTAACTGGTTGGTTCCGGAAACGCCCGCTTCCTTCCGCGCGAGCGCAAGGGTACGCTATCATCAGGCGGAACGCCCCTGCGCGGTGACGGTCGTATCGAAGGACACGGTGCGGATAGATTTTGACGAGCCCCAGCGGGCGATCGCCATGGGGCAGGCCGTGGTGCTTTACGACGGCGACGCGGTTTTGGGGGGAGGGACGATAAAGTGAAAGTTGTGTGCCGTTGAACAAAAAGATATAATTTTACTGAAAAGGGGGCATTTATATGCCAAATATTAAACCGATTTCAGATTTGCGAAATTATAATGACGTGCTTCGGGATGTAGCCGTTAAAGAGCCTGTCTTTTTAACAAGCAATGGACGGGGTCGTTATGTTCTTGTGGACATGAAAGATTATGAGCATATGCAAGCTGTTATTCGCTTAGTGTCTGAATTATCCAAAGGTGAGCAATCAGCGGTTGAAAATGGATGGCTTTCTATGGATGAGGTTGAGTCTTCATTAAATATGTCATGATTAATTTGAAGATAACGCCGTTAGCGAAAAATGATTTGCATGAGATTCGTACTTATATAGCTGAAGAACTACAAAGTCCGTCCGCGTCTGAAAATGTAATAAAAGGAATCGTAAAAAAATTGCGTATGCTTGCAAGCTTTCCGTATATGGGCGCGCCTTTATCATCAATTTTGGATGTTAATACAGATTATAGGTTTCTTGTATGCGGAAGCTATATTGCCTTTTATCGAAATGACAATGACAATGTATACGTCATACGAATACTTTATAATCGCCGTGACTTTATGAAAATACTTTTCGGTAAAAATTCATTAAATGATTAAAAAGACAGGCAGCTAAATAGCATGATAAAAAAAATAAATTGCACTTTCTCCGACAACGAACTCCTTCTTCTAATCGAAGGCGGCTCTCCCGCTGAAAATACCCCCCCGGAAGCTTTAGTTAAATCCCCCTTGTTCCGCCGTGCGGACGCCGTGCGCCGGGAGGTCTACGGCAACGCCGTATACGCCCGGGGGCTAATCGAATTCTCCAATTACTGCCGTAACAACTGCCTGTACTGCGGTTTGCGGGCGGAAAATTCCCAAATTCCCCGGTATCGCCTTACGCGGGAGGAAATAGTAGCTTGCTGCGATAGCGCTTATCAAAACGGTATGCGTACTTTCGTGCTGCAAAGCGGCGAAGACCCGCATTTTTCCGACCATGAAATATGCGGAATTGTCTCATCGCTAAAGCAAAAATTCCCCGGTTGCGCGGTGACGCTTTCCGTCGGGGAAAAATCCCGGGAAAGTTATCAGTCCTATTTCGACGCGGGCGCGGACCGTTACCTGCTCAGGCACGAAACGGCGAACGGCGGGCATTACGCCAAGCTGCATCCTTCCGACATGACCGCCGAAAACCGGAAAAAATGTTTATATGATTTAAAGGAAATCGGCTATCAGGTAGGCGCGGGGCTGATGGTCGGCTCGCCCTACCAGACGCCGTCGCACCTTCTCGAAGATATCCGCTTCATGCGGGCACTACAGCCGGACATGATCGGCGTCGGGCCGTTTATCCCCCACGGGCAAACGCCCTTCGCGAAATTCCCAAGGGGCACGCTTAACGCCTGCCTGCGCCTTGTGGCGGTGCTCAGAATTTTTTTCCCCCACGCGCTGATACCCGCGACCACCGCCCTCGGCGTCGTGCACCCCTACGGGCGGGAACTTGCGCTGCAGGCCGGGGCAAACGTGGTCATGCCGAACTTTTCACCGCTTTCCACCCGGGCGCTGTATGTTCCGTACAATAAAAAAACCGGCGTGGACGGGGAGGCAGCCGCAAACTGCAGGCGCCTCCGCGAAAGCATCGCCGGTATCGGTTACGAAATGGTGGTGGATGTGGGTAACGTGAAGCGCTAATTGGGTCGTTGGTATTCCAAAATATCCCCCGGTTGGCAGTCCAGCGCGTCGCAGATGGCGTCCAGTGTGTTAAAACGTATCGCGCTGATTTTCCCCGTCTTTATATTGGAAAGGTTCACGTTGGAAATACCCACCTTCCCCGCCAGGTCGTTCAAAGAAATTTTCCTGTCCGCCATGACCCGGTCGAGCCGTAAAATAATCGCCATAACCCCACCGCCTTACAAAGTCGTGTCGCTTTCATTTTGCAGCATGCAACCGTATTCGAATATCAGGCAAACTACCCAAACCGCCGCCGCCGCGAGGAGCGATACCACGCCGGAAACCGTCCCGAGCGCCAACAGCGCTATGGCGAACCGCTTCAGGGAACTCACCACTTCTTTGCGGAACGGCGAGCCGTCTTCGCGCAATCTTTTAAAAACATCCTTCGCGAAGGACAACCCCACCAGAATAAACACCGAGCGCAGCAAATCGCCAAAATTGATGGTGGGAATCACATCTCCCAGTCTCAATGAATCGAAATCAAAACCCGATTCCCAAATCACCGGAAGAAAGACTTCGAAATTCCCGATTTTAAATAGGTAGGGGACTTCCATCATCCTGCCGTTGATTTCCACAAGCGCGGTCGGCAGGTGGGTCGCCGACCAAAGCCATACGGCAAACCCCACAATCGTCGCGACAAGCAGTACCACGAATACAATGCTCAGCGTCGTGTAAATAAACTTGCTGAAACTTTTGATGCCTTTCGTTCGTTCTTCCATTAAAAAAACCGCCCTTCACCTTAAATTTTTATTTTCTTGCCTCGGGAAGTTTATAACACACAAATTAACGTATGTCAAATATAATTTATCGTAATACGATAAATATATAATATATAAAGTTAAATAGGCGTTGCGGATTTTATTCCCAACCTGCTCGAAGCGGTGAAAGGGTGCGCGAAGCACGGGAGTGAGATGGAGAGTGAAATGATTGAAAAAGTCAGGAAAGATAAGATTCAGCGGTTCCCCTTACGCCGGGACCTCCTGAAGCGTAATCAACACGCCGATGGGCTGCCGCCGCTCGTCGCTGTTGTAGATGCATGTCATCGTACCGTCATAGTACAGTTCTTCCCCCGACGGCGAATCAATCCGGATATGTTCCGCCCTGCAAGAACCTTCCCTGAGCGCTTTTTGGAAAGCGCTTGAGATAGGCTGCCATTTGTTTTCCTCACAGACGCGCTCCATGTTCCGGTTGATTGCGTTGCCCGCGCTGATGCCGTGTACGCGTTCCGCCCCTTTGTTCCAGATGAGGATAATTCCGCGCGTGTCAAGGGCGAATATGCAGCCGTCCCCGAAATAATCCACCACAAAACTCAATAGCTGCGTCTTTTCTTCCAATTTGTCCTGCATGTTCTGATGTTGGTCTTGAATGAGTTTATTTTGGAACGAGAGTTCGTTGGTAAGCCGCTTGTTTTGCTCGTAACTTAGCCCGTTGTTTGCGGCAATGCCCATATAGTGGCGAATCATTTCTATTTTATCCCGGTCTTCCCGCGTGTAGTCCTTTACGCTGGCGCACACCAACACGCCCCCGGAATCCTGCCCCCTCACCGGCATCACGAGTATGCTGCGCGGCTGCATTTCACCCAGAAAAGAACGGATTTTAAACAGGGTATCGTCGGGGATGTCCTGATAAATCGTGATTTCGTTTTTAATGGCGGCCTGTCCCACAAACCCTTCACCCAAAGTCAAATCGAACTCGCCGTAAATATTTTTGCTGAAGCCGATGGAATGTTTGATTTCCAGTTTATTGGTGGAATAATTCGCGGAATAGAACGCCGTGCACATACTGTGGGTTGCCTCATTGATTTTGGGCAGCAAGTCTTTCAGCAATTTGTCAAATTCCATATTGGTGGCGACGGTGTTCGCGATCTCCATCAATTCCTGCCGCATACGGCCCGTTTCGTTCAGCTTTCGCTTCGCGCCGGAAAGCTCGTCGTAAAAATCTTTCGTTTCGTCTTGGACATCGTAATGCTTCTCGCTAAGGTCGTCGGGCAGTTTCGCGATTTCCCTTGTGAGGCGGGTTACGATTCTCTTGACGCGCATGTTGAACCGCACTACAAAAAACAGGAAAAATAAAAAAGTGATTACAAAGCTCACGCTAATCACGAAGGTTGTCGAACTTTGGTACATGATAATATAATTCAACCCGAAAACGGCGAACAATAAAACGCCTTCAAAAATCGCGGAACGGTTTTCCCAGAGTTTACGGCTCATACAGGGACCTCCAGATTTGTTTGTTAAAATTGTGTGAAGTATAGCGCAAAAAAAAAAGCTTGACAAATTAAAAAACACGGGTAAAATAGCAAAAAGCGCAAAGCAAGACGAGTAGGTTCTATCCGTTTTAGAGATTGGTCGCCGATGACCTTTCGCAGAGAGCTGTTGGTGGGTGTGAAACAGCAGGCGGTCGTGCCGAATGGCCTTGTTAGCCGGAGTTTACCGGCGGCGTTCAAACAGAAAGGGAAATTCCTTAGTATGGGCGACGGGTGCTCCCGTTACAGGGTAAAGTGTATCGCGCGTTTGTTTAGCGCCGTACATGAACGAGTATAATAAGAGGTGGCACCGCGTTAATACGCCCTCTGCGAACAGCAGAGGGCTTTATTATTTTAACTATAAAAAAGGAGGATTCACCATGAAGAAATTCCCGAACCGCGTAACGTTGGAGGAGTCGAGGACCCCGAAGTTTTGGTATAACATGCTTGCCGACATGCCCGAGAGCCACGACCCCATGCTAAACCCCGGCACCAAACAGCCCGCCACGCCCGACATGCTTTACCCCGTGTTTGCCGAGGAACTGGCAAAGCAGGAATTTTCCAAGGAGCGTTACACCGAAATCCCGAAACCGGTGCGGGATTATTTAATGACGTTCCGTCCCTCGCCGCTGTATCGCGCCTATGCGCTGGAAAAAGCGTTGGACACCCCCGCGCGTATTTATTTCAAATACGAAGGGCAGAATACGTCCGGAAGCCACAAATTAAATTCCGCCATCGCCCAGGCGTACTACAACAAAGAGCAGGGGATTACCAAGCTGACCACCGAAACCGGCGCGGGGCAGTGGGGCACGGCGCTTTCCATGGCGTGCGCGCACTTCGGCATGGAGCTTGACGTGTATATGGTGCGCGTTTCCTCGCGGCAGAAGCCTTACCGCAAAGCGATTATGGAAACCTTCGGCGCTAACGTAATAGAAAGCCCGAGCAATTTGACCAACGCCGGAAGGCAGGCGCTCGCGCTGGACCCGGAAACGCCGGGCAGCCTTGGCGTGGCAATAAGCGAAGCGATTGAAGCCGCGGTAAGCACACAGAACGCGCGCTACACCCTCGGCTCCGTTTTAAATCAGGTGCTGCTGCACCAAAGCATCATCGGGCTTGAAGCCAAAGAGCAGATGGAAATGTACGACGAGTACCCCGACGTGATAATCGGCTGCGCGGGCGGCGGCTCAAACCTCGGCGGAATCATTTCCGCGTTTATGCAAGACCGGCTGACCGGAAAGGCGAAACCGTACTTCATCGCGGTGGAGCCGGCGGCATGTCCGTCCTTGACCCGGGGCAAGTACGCCTATGACTTCTGCGACACGGGAAAAGTAACCCCGCTTGCGAAGATGTACACCCTGGGCAGCGGCTTCGTCCCCAACTCCATACACGCGGGCGGGCTGCGCTATCACGGTATGTCGCCCATACTCTCGAAGCTGTACCATGAAAAATACATCGACGAGGCACGCGCCGTGACGCAGAGCTCCGTATTCGAAGCGGCGGTTCGCTTCACCCGCGCCGAAGGGATTTTACCCGCGCCGGAATCCGCCCACGCAATCCGCATCGCCATCGACGAAGCGCTGCGCTGCAAAGAAACGGGCGAGTCAAAGAGCATCCTATTCGGGCTGAGCGGCCACGGGAATTTCGACCTCTCCGCTTACATCAATTATAATGAGGGGAAAATTGTAGACTATATACCCACGGACGAAGAACTTGAAAAAGGCTTCGCTTCGCTGTAAAGCGAGTCGTTTGACAGAGCGTCATTTTATTTGATAAAATGACGCTCGCGTCGCGGGCCTTTAGCTCAGTTGGTCAGAGCGGCCGGCTCATAACCGGTTGGTCCGGGGTTCGAGTCCCTGAAGGCCCAGATAAATGAGGAATACGAAGAAAAAAGAAATGCGGGAAGATTGTTTTCCCGCATTTTTTCTGCAAAAATATACAATTTTTATTCTTTGGATAACAGAAAGTCGATCAGGTTAATATTCCGTATACCGTTATAATCGGTTACGGGGGTCCGGTCCATGGATAAAACGACCTTTTCATAATTGTCCGGTATGTCCCTGAGCGGTTTCAGCTCGCGTTCCAACACCTCGTCTGAAAGCATTGTCGCCGCCACCTGATAATAAACGGTCCGGTCCGGTTTAACCGCTACGAAGTCAACCTCCAATGTCCCCAACTTGCCAATGGCAACTTCATAACCCCGGCGTAGCAGCTCAAAGTAAACGATGTTTTCAAGCACAAAGCCGTAATCTTTGTTTCGGATTCCGATAAGGTCGTTTCGGATGCCCGTATCGACAAAGTAATACTTCTCCTGTGTTTTCAAATGTAGCTTGCCTTTCAGGTCATAACGCCGCGCGCGGTATAGGATAAATGCATTCTCAAGCATTTGGATGTAATTGTCGATGGTATCGCTGGTCGTCTTCCGTCCGGAACTGGTCAGGTAATCGCTCACCTTTTTAGTGGAAATGATATTGCCGATATTACCCGCCATAAACCGCACCAAAGTGTCCAACAAAGCCGGGTCGCGCACCGAACCGCGCTGCACCACATCTTTCATAATGATGGTGTTATATATTCCGTTTAGGAAAGGACCGATGGAAGCTTTCTGCCCGCGGAGTTCCGTCACACCCGGGAACCCGCCCGTTTCCATGTATTGGTTAAATAACGCGGACAAGTCGCCGTCGCGCCCGTTAAAATCCAAATACTCCGCAAACGACAGGGGCAGCATTTTTATTTCTACAAAACGGCCCGAAAGCAATGTGGACAATTCCGATGACAGCAGCCACGCGTTGGAACCGGTGAGGTAGATGTCGGTGTTTTTTTCCAAGCGCAGTGAATTTACCGCCCGCTCCCATTCAGTCACCTGTTGAACCTCGTCCAAAAGAATATAATTCATTCCGTCCGGGCTCATCTTGCTTTTAATATACGCATTCAAATCTCTATAATCCCGGACGTCCTCAAACGCAAGGGATTCGAAGTTCATCCGTATTATGGATGAAGCCGATATGCCGGACTCCAACAGGTGCGCTTCGAATAAGCCAAGTAAAAAAGACTTACCGCAGCGGCGAACGCCCGTTATCACTTTAATCAGTGATTTATCCTTAAAGGCTTTTAGCTTTTCCAAGTATAAGTCGCGTTTAAACATGGGTATGCCTCCAATCATTGCGCTTGCTATTTCAAGTATACCCATATTTATGACGGTCTACAACGAGTATTTCGACTATAGTCGAAATACTTCGCCAATTGTTTCCCGGGTGCTCATATCCTTCCCAATCTGCTCCCGCAGCGCGTCCGCGTTTTCAAACTTCCTCTCGGGGCGGATATAGGATATAAATTCCGTCATAAGCTCCTCGCCGTAAATTTCCCCCGTAAAATCGATTAAGAAAGACTCTACCGTCCTGTGCCCGCCGTTTTGATTAAAGGTAGGCTTTATTCCTATGCTGGTTACGCTGCGGAAAGCGCTTTTCTTTTCGCCTCTTTGCATACGGGTAAGCGTCGCGTAAACCCCGTCCGGCGGCAGGAATTTCTCCGGCGGCGTTTCGATATTCACCGTGGGGAAGCCGAGCGTCCTTCCGATTTTTTCCCCGTGGGCAACCTTCCCCGTAATAAAAAAAGGAAACCCGAGCAGTTTCGCCGCGTCTTCCATTTTGTGCTCCGCCAGTAACGCGCGGATGAAAGACGTGCTCACTTTGTCGGGTTCGCCCATATGCGGGATGAGGATTACTTTCGCGCCGTACCGTTCCGCCGCGTCTTTTAAAAACGCCGCCGAACCGGCGCGGCCGTTCCCGAAACGTATACCTTCCCCCACCGCCAAAATACGCCCGCGCAAATCGTTAAATAACATTTCGCAAAACTTTTCCGGCGGCGTTTCCATAAACCCGCGGTCGAATTCAAGCTCAAGCATATAATCGATTCCGAGGCGGCGCAGGGTATACGCCCGCTCCCCGGAAGTAAAAAGCGGCTTGTAACCGGGGTCGCCCAGTACAATACGCGGATTGGGAAAAAAAGAAACCACGGCGGAAATCCAATCTTTTTCCCGCGCGCGGCGAAGAATTTCGTTCATTAAAACCTGATGCCCGAGGTGCAGGCTTTCGAACTTGCCAAAGGTCAGTACGGAATCTGACGGTAACATCATGTTCTTACCGGACAAGCGGACCATAAAAAACCCTTCAAATAAAAATAAGCGCCGGCAAAGGAGCCGCCTTAATTCAGCGCATCATCACGCGGGGTTTAAAAACTTCGCGCTCCCGTTGGTACAGGCCAATCAATTCGCCGTTGCAACACAGCCAAAATTTTTCGCCAACCGCGCCCGTATCCATTGACAGTAAATGCTCATACGCCATAGGGTTTCCGTTAACGGCGCGGTTTATGAATGCTTCTTTAATTTCCGCTTTCGGGAACGGCAGCGCCTTCTCCGCCGGAATCAAAAATTCGCCGAGCCTGTCCTCGCCCGCCGCCTGTTTTAACGCGCTCAGGGTAATGGCGCTTTCAAGGGAAAAATGCCCGGAACGGGTGCGCGTCAATTCCCCCATGCACGCGCCGCAGCCCAGTAATTTCCCCATATCCTCGCACAGGCTGCGTATGTAAGTCCCTTTCGAGCAAACGACTTCCATTACGAATTTGTTTTCGGCTTCGTTATACCCGGTTATATGGATGCTTTCGATAAAAATTTTACGCGCTTCCCGCTCGACGGTAACGCCTTTCCGCGCCAACTCGTACAATTTCCTGCCGTTGATTTTTACGGCGGACTACATGGGCGGCGTTTGTAAAATTTCCCCGGTAAACGACTTTACCGCGTTTTCGATTTCCCGCGGTGAAAAATGGAAAGCGCCGGAACCGGCGCGCGTCAATACTTCCCCCGTCATATCGCCCGTGCGGGTGGTTATCCCCAAAACAACTTCGGCGGTGTACGCCTTATCCCCTTCGGAAATATAATCCGCGAGTTTGGTCGCCTTCCCGACGCAAACCGGAAGCACCCCCCGCGCCTGCGGGTCAAGCGTCCCGGTATGTCCTGTTTTTACGCGGGAAAGTGTTTTACGCACCACCGCCACCACGTCGTGGGAGGTAAAATCTTTTTCCTTGTTAATATTCAAAAACCCTGTCATTTTGCGGCTTTTTCTTTGTCATAGGTTTTGAGCGATTTGTTCACCAAACCGAGTACGCGGTTTCTGATTTCAATAATATCCCCTTCGGCAACCGCGCCCGCCGCGAGGGTATGCCCGCCGCCGCCCAACGCCGCCGCGATTTCCGATACGTCAATATTCCTTGAACGCAGGCTGATTTTTACGCTGGGCTCTTTTTTTTCATAGAGTAAAATGGCGACCTCGGCGCCTTTGGTGTTGAGTAAAAACTCCACCGCGCCTTCCAAGTGAAACGTGGTCGCCTTAACCGACTTCATCATTTCGCGGGTCACGCAGGAAGACACAACGCGCTTGGAAGACTGCCGCACACTCGCTTCCAAAAGCTTGCCGAGCAGCCTGCCTTCCGCATAGGTATGGGTGCGCAGCAGTTTCGTGTAAATATCCGTAAACGGTATGCCCATTTCGATAAGGCAGCCCACCACGCGCAGGGTTTCGGCGTTGACGGAACTAAAACGCAGCCCGTCCGTATCGCTTATGATGCCCGCGTAAATAGCGGAGGCGACGTCAACGTCCATTTCAAATTCCCCGTCGAGCATACGGTAAACAAGCTCGCTGGTGGAAGACGCGCCCCCGTCTATAAAATTGAACGTACAAAAGCCTTCGTTAGTGACGTGGTGGTCGATACACGCGGTTAGGCGCGCGCGGTTCAGCAGGTGTATAAACTTTCCCAACCTTGTGGCGTCGGCGCAGTCAAGGCAGAGGAACACGTCGGCGCTCAAGTCGTCCGGTTCGCCCGTATACAGCAACTCCTGCCCGGGAATTACACTGAAACGGGTGAAATAAGGCTCCAGTAAAACCGTTACTTCCTTGCCGGCTTTTTTAAGCGCGAGGGCGAGCGCCAAACACGCGCCGATAGAGTCGCCGTCGGGGGTGGTATGCCCCGCGAGAATAAAGCTGTTTTTAGATTTCAAGATAGTGCGAACCTGATCCAGACCCGATTGTACGCCCATCACTCGCCCTCCCCGGCGTGCTGCGGTTTATTAACTTCGTCGATGAGTTTCAACATACGCATACCGTATTCGATGGAATCGTCCAATACAAAGGTCAATTCCGGCGTGTTGCGTAAATTGATGATTTCCGCGATACGCTTGCGGATAAAACCCGCCGCCTTGCGCAGCGCGGTAATCGTCTCCTGTTGCTTTTCGTCTTCCCCAAGTACGCTGACAAATATTTTGCAATATTTTAAATCCTGCGTGGTTTCCGCCCTCATTACGCTCACAACGGCTCCAATACGCGGGTCTGCCATTTCGGAACGTATGACGTTCGCGGTCCCCCGGGCAATTTCGTCGTTTATCCGCAACATGCGCGTTTTCATCTTGGGATTTCCTCCATCACATACGCTTCCACGCGGTCATTCTCTTTGATGTCGTTAAAACGGTAGAACAGCATACCGCACTCGTACCCCGCCGCGACTTCCCTCGCGTCGTCTTTAAACCGCTTAAGCGTCTCAAGCGTACCGTCGTATACCACGCGCCCGTCGCGGATGATGCGCACCTTTGAACCGCGCGTAATCTTGCCGTCGTTGACATACGCGCCGCCGATTGTTCCCACGCCCGACGCCTTAAAGAGCTGCCGTATCTCCGCATGCCCGAGGATTTTTTCTTGGAACTCAGGGTCAAGCATACCCTTCATTGCAGCAGAAATATCGTCAATCGCGGAATAAATCACGCGGTAAAGCCTTACGTCCACTTTTTCCGCGTCAGCGACCTGTTTTGCCATCGGCTCGGGCCGTACGTTAAATCCAATAATGATC
>JAISWA010000108.1 GCA_031271275.1 Clostridiales bacterium
TAACGCCGGAAATGATTGATGAAGGCAAAAAACGTTTCGGCGATTTATCAGGGCTCCGGTTATACGAACCGTGCATCGTGGAAATGCCGGAGGAGCGCAGCGACGAAGCATTTTCACGAACGCCAAATGAGTTTGGCGTAAATTTTTTTCTCACAGCCCTTGCATTCTTGTTTCACCCGGTATATAATGCCGACTCGTGACCAAAAACGCCGCCCGGTATGACACACCCGGTAAAGTGTAAAGGAGTAGTTCTATGATAAGCCAGAAGATTCGCATCAGTTTAAAGGCGTATGACCATAAATTGATCGACCAGTCCGTTACGCAAATCATTGAGACGGCAAAGCGCACCGGCGCGAAAATTTCAGGTCCGATTCCCCTTCCCACCAAGAAGGAGATCGTTACCATCCTGAGAGCCGTTCATAAATATAAAGATTCCCGCGAGCAGTTTGAAATGAGGACGCACAAAAGGCTCATCGACATTTTAATGCCCACGGCAAAAACGGTTGACGCGCTGACAAGGCTTGATTTACCCGACGGCGTGGATATCACGCTTAAAATAGTATAAGCGCGGAGGACCCAGACAATGAAAAAAGCGATAATCGCAAAAAAAATCGGCATGACCCAAGTGTTTTCCGAAAACGGAACCATGATTCCGGTGACGGTGCTTGAAGCCGGTCCCTGCATGGTCGTGCAGAAAAAAACCATGGAAAAAGACGGCTACGAAGCGCTGCAGGTCGGTTTCGGCGACGTGAAGCCCAAACATGTGACCAAGCCCCTTAAAGGTCATTTTGAGGCAAACCTCGGCGATAAGGCGGAACCCCGCAAGCTGCTTCGCGAGCTTAGGTTGGACGATATCAGCGCGTTCGAAGTGGGGACGGAAATCAAAGCAGACGTTTTTGCCGCCGGCGACCATGTGGACGTTATCGGTATCTCAAAGGGCAAGGGCTTTCAAGGCGCGATCAAGCGCCACGGCAGCCACCGCGGTCCCATGACCCACGGCTCCAAGTATCATCGCGGGCTCGGCTCCATGGGTTCCGGCACCACCCCCGGCAGCGTTAAAAAGGGCAAGAAGATGCCCGGTCATATGGGCGCGGTCAGGGTTACGGTTCAAAATCTCGTAATCGTTCGCGCGGACGCGGAAAAGAACCTGTTGCTTGTACGCGGGGCGGTTCCCGGCGTAAGGGGTTCCGTCGTGATGGTCAAGAACACTACGCGCAATAAATAAACAGAACAGACGAATTCCCCTCATAGGAGTTGAAATTATGGCGACGGTATCCGTGAAAAATACCAAAGGCGAAAATGTAGGCAGCATCGATTTAAACGACGGTATTTTCGGTATAGAAGCAAACGAACACGCCGTTCATATGGCGGTGGTTCAGTACCTTGCCAATCAAAGGCAGGGCACCAAGAGCACCAAAACCCGCGCGGAAGTCAGCGGCGGCGGTCGCAAGCCGTGGCGTCAGAAAGGTACGGGCCGCGCAAGGCAGGGTTCTACCCGTTCCCCGCAATGGACGGGCGGCGGCGTTGTTTTTGCCCCCAAGCCCCGCGACTTTTCCTTCAAGCTCAACAAAAAATTAAAGAGGCTCGCGTTAAAATCAGTCTTATCCGATAAATTGCGGAACGAGAAACTTGTGGTGCTTGACGCGCTGACCCTTCCCGAAATCAAAACAAAGGAAATGGCGGCAATCTGCGGCAATCTTCACGCAAACGACGCGCTTTTCGTCATGGAAGCGGGCAACCGCAACGCCGTGCTTTCCGCGCGCAACATCGCCGGTATCAAAACGGCGGGCGTCAACACCATCAATGTATACGACATCCTTAAATACGATATGTTTGTGGTCACCAAAGAAGCGGTGGAGCAGATGCAGGAGGTGTACGCGTAATGGCTGACTTAAAATATTACGACGTCATTTTCAAGCCGATTATGACGGAAAAAAGCATGGCGATGATGGAAGGGAAGCGTTACGCGTTCTACGTGCATCCGGAAGCCACCAAGACGCAGGTAAAAGAAGCGGTGGAAAAAATGTTTGACGGCGCGAAAGTCGCCGCCGTAAACACCATAAAAGCCCATCCCAAGAAGCGCCAACGCAGGGGTTTCCTCGCCGGGCAAACCACCGTCAAGAAAAAAGCCATCGTCACTTTGACGCCCGGCAGCAAAGAAATAGAAATCTTCGAAGGCATTTAAAGGAGTGTAGCGGAAAATGGGCGTCAAAAGATTCAGACCATATACCCCGTCGAGACGGCAGATGACGGTTTCGGATTTCTCCGAAATAACAAAAGCCACACCGGAAAAAAGTTTAACCACTCATATTAAAAAGACTGCGGGGCGCAACGGACAGGGTAAGATTACCGTGCGCCACATCGGCGGAGGCTCCAAGCATAAATACCGCATCATTGACTTTAAGCGCAACAAAGACGGTATCCCCGCGAAAGTCGCGGCTATCGAATACGACCCTAACCGTACCGCCAACATCGCGCTGCTGTATTATGCCGACGGCGAAAAAAGGTACATCCTCTCGCCCAACGGCTTAAAGGTAGGCGACAAGGTAATGAGCGGCACGGAAGCGGAAGTCAGGGTCGGCAATTCCCTTCCCATGAAATCTATTCCCGTAGGTACGGAAATCCATAATCTTGAAATGAAACTGGGGCGCGGCGGTCAGCTTGTGCGTTCGGCGGGCAACGTGGCCCAGCTGATGGCAAAGGACGACAAGTACGCCACGGTGCGCCTTCCTTCCGGCGAGATGAGAATGCTTCCCGTCAACTGCCGCGCCACCATCGGGCAAATAGGCAACCTTGACCACGAGCTTATCAACATCGGCAAGGCGGGCAAGAAGCGCCACATGGGCATTCGCCCCACGGTTCGCGGTTCGGTCATGAACCCCAACGACCACCCCCACGGCGGCGGCGAAGGGCGTTCCCCCATCGGCAGACCCGCGCCGAGCACCCCCTGGGGCAAACCGGCACTGGGATACAAAACCCGTAAGAAAAATAAGTCCACCAATAAATTCATCGTGCGTAAGCGTAGCGTGAAATAAGAAACCTGGAGGAAAACATGAGCCGTTCATTAAAAAAAGGCCCCTTTATCGACGATCACCTGATGAAAAAAGTGGAAGCAATGAACAATGTGAGCAATAAAACGGTCATAAAGACGTGGTCGAGGCGTTCTACGATTTTTCCTGAGATGATTGGTTTGACCATCGCGGTGCACGACGGCCGCAAGCATGTGCCTGTTTACGTAACGGAAGATATGGTAGGGCATAAACTGGGCGAGTTTGCCGCCACGCGCACCTATCGCGGTCACGGCAAAGACGCCGAGAAGAAATCAAAGGTAAAATAAGGAGCTGAAGTCATGGCCAGAGGTCACAGAAGCCAATATAAGCAGGACCGCAACGAGGAAAACCGAGACAGAAGACCGCAGGCGCATCACATGTACGCCCGTATATCGGACCGCAAAGCGCGTATCGTGCTCGATGAGATAAAGGGAATGTACGTGGAGCAGGCGGAGGCGCTTTTGAAGTATTCCCCCCGATACGGCGCGTTCCTGATCGGGAAGGTTTTAAAATCCGCGGTGGCTAACGCCGAGCATAACAACAGTATGGACGCGTCCAAGCTTTTTATCGAGGAAGCCATCGCCAATCAGGGGCCGACCATGAAGCGCATACAGCCCCGCGCGAAAGGCATGGCGTACAGGATTAATAAAAGAACAAGCCACATCTCCATTATATTAAACGAGAAAAATTAAGAGGTGAACCAATGGGTCAAAAAGCAAATCCGCATGGACTAAGACTCGGCATTAACAAGGAATGGGACTCGGTATGGTACGCCGAAAAGGATTTTGCCAAATACCTGCTTGAGGATAACGTAATCCGCAAGTTTATCAAGAAGAAACTGTACGCCGCCGGCGT
>JAISWA010000118.1 GCA_031271275.1 Clostridiales bacterium
CTTTTTTATGTCATAGGAAACTGCTTGATTCCGGCGTTCCGTTTTGAAGCCAACGGAACGCACAAGGTGCAGTTTCCTATGACGAATTGCGGAAAACAAGCGGCGGAGCCGCTTTGTACCGGACGCCGCGCCGGTAACGGCGTAAATGCTCAACGCGTATACGAGCGCGTCCGCCAACTCATCCAGGGAATCCGCCATAAGCCCCATGGAGTTTGCGATCAGGCCCGCCGCTATTTCAACGGCAAATACGGAAAAATTAATAAGAAGAACCGTCCATAATATTTTGATGTCCGCGGTCTTTTCCATAATTGCCCCCGGTTGGTTTAATTCGCCTCAAAAACCTTAACTTCGTATTTGCCGGTAAAGTTGTTACAAATTGCCTCCAAGGCATAAGTGCCGGACGCTTTAAGGGTGTAAAACGCTTCCAACGATTTCGCTTTATCTAAAGTATACACGATATTGCCCTGCGAATCGTATAGAACCATATCTAAATTTCCGCTTTCCACCTTGGATTTAAAGGAAAACTTTATCCGTTCATTGGCTTCGCCCGCAAATGAAAATTTAGCGTTTTGGGTCGTTTGCTCAGTATAATTATGAGCCATGTTCCCTAACAAGGCAGGCCGGGTAAAAAAGTAAACGCTCGCTATTGTGACCATGGCAATAACGGCACCTATTACTACGCTTTTCCGCTTCATTCAAAAATCTCCTTATCATTTGATGTATACTCATCTTCCGGAAAATCGCGCGTTGCGCGCACATTATAGTTACGGGGGCAGCCTTTTATTTGTCTTATCTTTTTAAAAAGCATGTCAGGGCTGCATGATTATTACAGGGATAAAATATAATTATGAATTCATAATGTTATATTACCTGAATATATTGCAAAAATCGCAGATATTAAAACAAATAAAATGAGAAATTTTCAATCCAAATGCCTATAACTAAGTAGGTTTACTCTGCTTCCCGTGCCGCAACTACGCGGAAATATTTGCTGTTTCCCTTGCTGTGTGTAATAATGTTGACAAAAAAAACGGAGTGATACATATGCGGCTTTTGACGCGTTCCGACTTTGACGGGTTGGCTTGCGCCGCCATTTTAAAAGAACTTGGCGTTATCGACTGTTGGAAATTCGTTCACCCGAAAGATATTCAGGACGGCATGATAGACGTGACCGGGGACGACGTGCTTGCCAACATTCCCTACGCGGAAGGCTGCGGCCTTTGGTTTGACCACCACTCGAGCGAGAACGCGCGGCTCGGCGTCGGCATTAAATACGAAGGCGCGAGCTACCACGCCCCAAGCTGCGCAAGGGTCGTGTACGATTATTACGGCGGGTACGAACGTTTGCCGCAGTTTGCGGAAATGGTCTCCGGCGCGGACAAAGTGGACGCGGGCAGCCTGACCCGGGACGAAATCGTGGACCCCTCCGGTTGGATACTGCTCGGGTTCATCATGGACCCGCGCACGGGGCTCGGGCGCTTCCGCGCGTTTACCATCAGCAATTACGCGCTGATGGAAAAACTCATCGACGCGTGCAGGACCATGCAAATAGAGGAGATTTTAAAAATGCCCGACGTGGTGGAGCGCATAGCGCTTTACCGCGAGCAGAGCGATAAATTTAAGCAAATGGTGTTAGAGCACAGCCGCATCCACCAGGACGTGGTCATCACCGACCTGCGCGGGGTAGAGACCATCTATACCGGCAACCGGTTTTTACTGTACTGCCTGTTCCCCGACCAAAATATTTCCATTTGGGTGGTGGACGGCCGCGCGAAACAAAACTGCGTGGTCGCGGTAGGGTACAGCGTCATCAACCGCACCGCCACGGTGGACGTGGGCAGGCTGCTTTTGCAGTACGGCGGCGGCGGCCACCGCATGGTCGGCACCTGTCAGGTCCCCTACGACCAGGCCGATCAGGTGCTGCGGGAATTGACCGAAACGATACATTCCACCTCCGACGATGAAATGCCAAGCGCCGACGAAATAGACGAAATCTTGAAGGAACTGGATTTGTGATTGGAAGCGCGGACGCCCAAGACCCTTTTTCCTATTACGACAGCATAGAAACAAGCCGGGATTCCGGCGTTGCCGTTACCGGAACGGTGGAGAGCGTCATTTACCACAACGACGAAAACGGCTTTACCGTATTTTCCATTGAACCGGAAAAAACAGACGCGCGGCAGCTGTCGCTTAACGGTTACAACGGCGCGCTGACCTGCACCGCGTACATTCCGGCGCTTAACGAAGGCGAGCAGGTCAAGCTCGCGGGTGTTTTTGTAAACAACCCGCGCTACGGAAGGCAGCTTTCCGTAAAACAGTTGGAGCGCGCCGTTCCCGACACCTTGGACGGGATTGAAAAATACCTCGGCTCCGGCGTAATCAAGGGCGTGGGGGAACGCACCGCGAAGCGCATTGTGGAAGCTTTCGGCGCGCGGGCGTTTGATATCATAGAAGAAGAACCGGAGAAATTAACCTGTATCAAAGGCGTCAACCTGGAAAAGGCGCTGCGCATTTCGGAAGCTTTCCACGCGCAGGCGGCCCTTCGCAGGGTGATGCTTTTTTTGCAGGGTTACGGGATTTCCCCTGTGTACGCCATGAAAATTTACAGGCAGTACAAAGAAAACACGGTGGACGCGGTCAAGTCCAACCCCTACCGCCTGGCGGACGATATCGACGGAATCGGTTTCAAAACCGCCGACGCCATCGCCCGGAACATCGGCGTCGCGGCTGACGCGGAAACGCGCGTTGCCGCCGGCGTGCGCTACACCCTTTGGGAAGCCGCAAACAGCGGTCACACCTACCTGCCGGAGCGGCGGCTGACCGAACACGCCTGCGCGCTGCTCGACGTGGAGGAGGATATTATCGCGCGGCAGTTGGCGCAAATGCAAATCGAGCGGCAGCTCTACAGGGAAAAACCCTCCGGCGATTATGACGGCGACGATAACAAAATATATTTGAACGCCTTTTACCACGCCGAACAGAATATCGCGAAAAAATTGCTGGAGCTTTCCGCATCGGCAAAGCCCATCGCGGGGGAAAATTCCCGCCATTCCATCACCCAGTCGGTGCTCGCCATAGAGCGGGAAAATGAGACAGCGCTTTCCGAAGGGCAGCGGAACGCCGTGGTTTCCGCGCTCACCAACGGCGTGCTGATTATTACCGGCGGGCCGGGCACGGGCAAAACCACCGCGATCAACATTATCATCAACCTGCTGCTCGCGCAGAAAATGCGGGTGGAACTCACCGCGCCCACGGGCCGCGCCGCGAAACGCATGGCGGAAGCCACCGGCCGCGAGGCAAAGACCATTCACCGGCTGTTGGAAACTTCCTTCCTCGCGGAGGATTCCCGCAAGCAGACCTTCAACCGCAACGACGAGAACCCCTTGGAAACCGACGCGCTCATTGTGGACGAGACTTCGATGGTGGACGTGCTGCTCATGCAGAGCCTGCTCAAAGCCATTACCCCGGGGACGCGGCTGATTATGGTGGGCGACGTGGACCAGCTCCCCTCGGTGGGCCCGGGGAACGTGTTGAAAGATTTAATCGCAAGCGGCTGCCTTGCGGTGGCGAGGCTGACGGAAATTTTCCGTCAGGCGCAGGAAAGCGCGATTGTCATGAACGCGCACCGCATCAACCG
>JAISWA010000271.1 GCA_031271275.1 Clostridiales bacterium
GGCGCATTTTTACGGGTTTTTATGAAACGAGCGTGCTTTTTTTTTGCGCTTGCGATAATTTCTCGCAACTTTTTTCGAACGCTCTCGTATATCTATCAATGGCGAACGATTTTTCGCTCCCCAAGGGCGTTCCTTCACGTCAAACGCGTTTGGCGTGGGCGTTCCTTGACAGCGATTATCCCCAACCCTACAATATTCTCATAGTATAAGGAGGCTTTGTTATGAGCGACATCAAAGACACCTTGTTAAACATCACCCGCAGCGTGACCAAAACATCCGGCGACCTTTTTAAAACGACGAAACTGTCGGTCAGTCTCGCCAACGAGCAAGAGGTCTTAAAAAACATCTATACCGGAATCGGGAAAAAAGTGCACGAAATCTACCTGTACGGCGGGTCGTTGGGGAAGTTTTTTGACGAGCAGTATAAGAATATTGTCGCCTGCGAGCAGCGTATTGACGATATAAAAGAAAAGATTAACACCATTAAGGGGACGCGCGACTGCCCTAAGTGCGGTAAGTCTGTGGAACGCGTCGCGGAATTTTGCCCGAAATGCGGCGCGAGAGTAGACGGGCTGCCTCTCGGCGCGGGAACGCGCCCGCCCGCGCCGCCGGAGGCGGATTATCACATGCCTGCGGTTCCCGCGTTCGAACCGCCGCCGCCCTATGCGGAAGCCGGGGAATCTCCGTCTGATTACGCGCCCGGGGCGGAAACCTCTGAGCCGCCGCCAACCTTTGATCATCCGGCTGCCGATATTCCGGTCCCGCCGCCCGCTCCGGCGGCCGTTTCGCGGAAATGTCCCGTTTGCGGCACGGAAAACAGCGCCGGGGAAAGATACTGTTTGTCCTGCGGGCGGATTTTGTAATTAATTTTCTAATTTGAGGCAAAAATATATGTCAGCGCTTTGTTCATGTCAGCGGAAAACAAGCGGCGGAGCCGCTTTGTACTGGGGGGCGAACCACTAATGTTGTGTGAAAAGTGTCAAAAAAACCAGGCCACCGTGCATATGCAGCAGTTTGTAAACGGGGCGAAATCGGAAATACACCTGTGCCAGGCGTGTTCGCTGTCGCTTGCGGAGATGCCCGTTTCTTTCGAGCATTTATTTCAGGGGGTGCTTGATTCGCTGCTGTCCATGACGGCGGACGCGAAGACAAGCAAAAAGGCAAGTATGCCCGCGCTTAAATGTGAAGCCTGCGGTATGACCTACGAGCAGTTCAAAGCCTGCGGGAAACTGGGCTGTGAAGCCTGTTACCGCACCTTTTCCAACGAGCTTGAGACGCTGCTTAAGAATGTGCAGGGCGGCAGCGTCCGTCACGAGGGCAAGTTCCCGAAACGTTCCGGCGTGGCGCTGCGGCAGAAGCGGGAAGTGGACCGCCTGCGCGTACTGCTCAAAAAAGCCGTGGACGACGAGAATTTCGAGGAAGCGGCGCAGTTGCGCGACCGCATAAAGGTCATGGAGGTGTCCGCCGTATGACTTCCACCTGGTACCTGAGCGAAAAGACGGACGAAAGCCAGATACTCTCCTCCCGCGTGCGGTTGGCGCGGAATATTAAAAAATATCCCTTCCGGCAAATGCTCTCCAAAGACAGCGCGGAAAAATTAATCCGTGAGACGCTGTCCGCGGTGCTTAACGAACGCACCGCGCTAAACAGCCTTTACCGTTCCATCAATATGTCCGAGTTTAACGAGACGGAGCAAAAAGTCTTTGTGGAGAAACACATCGTCAGCCCGGCTTTTGTCAAGGACGCGTACCCCAGAGGGCTGCTGCTCAAGGACGACGAGAACGTGAGTATCATGATTAACGAGGAAGACCACATCCGTATTCAGACTATCATGCCCGGCGACGGGCTGAGCGATACCTATGAACTGGCGAGCCGGATGGACGACCTTTTGGAGGAAAGCGTGGAATACGCCTTCGACAAGGAATACGGCTACCTGACCTCCTGCCCCACCAATACGGGAACGGGGCTTCGCGCCTCGTACATGATTCACCTGCCCGCGTTGGAAAAGACGGGCCATCTCAAAGGAATACTTCCGGCGATAGGCAAGTTCGGGATCGCGCTGCGCGGGCTGTACGGCGAAGGGACGGAATCCCTCGGCGGGATATACCAGATTTCCAATCAGCTTACGCTTGGGAAATCGGAAATAGACATCGTGGCGAGTTTGCAAAACGTGACAAAGTTTGTAATCGACCGGGAAAAAGCGCTGCGGGAAAAATTGATGAACCAACACCGGTTGGAAGTGGAGAACAATATCCACAGGGCTTACGGGATACTTTCCTACAGCAAAAAGATGACCGCGAAAGAAGCGATGGACTTGCTTTCCGAAGTCCGGCTCGGGTATCAGACCGGGCTGCTCGATTTGCCGAAGCCCAACAAACGGATATACCAGATTATGATGGAGATACAGCCCGGGCATTTGCAGCGCATGGCGGGGCAGGAACTCAGCGAGCAGGGCCGCGACGCCATGCGGGCGGAGTATTTGAGGAACGTTTTCAGATAAGGGACCGCGGCGTACAGGCTTGCGCCGCTGAAAGGGAGGCAATACATAATGCCGCAAGATAAATTTACGGAACGGGCAAGGCAGGCAATCAAAAACGCGCAGGACGCGGCGGTGGAATTCGGTCATACCTATGTGGGCACGGAGCATTTGCTGCTCGGGCTCGCGCAGGTGGACGACGGAGTCGCCGCGAAAGCGTTGGAAAGCCAGGGCGTTTCCGCGCAGGATATTGAAGACCAAATAGAGGAACTGATCGGGACGCAGAACGCCGCCGGCATGATGCCGCAGGATTTTACGCCGCGCACCAAGCGCATTTTTGAACTGAGCACACAGGAAGCCGCCAATTTGAAAGCCAACTATGTGGGGACCGAGCACCTGTTGGTGGCGCTGCTGCGGGAACAGGACAGCGTCGCCGCGCGTATTCTGATGGCGCTGAGCGTGAACATACAGAAGCTTTTCGACGATATCATGCACATGCTCGGCGAGGGCGGGCGACAGCCCCACGCGCAGCCCATGGGCCCGAAAGCGCAGAGAAAGCGCAATAACAATACGCCGTTTTTGGACAAGTTCAGCCGGGACTTTACGCAGATGGCAGCCGACGGCAACTTTGACCCCATCATCGGGCGCAATAAGGAAACCGAGCGGGTCATACAGATTCTCAGCCGCCGCACCAAAAACAACCCCTGCTTGGTGGGCGACCCCGGCGTGGGGAAAACGGCAATAGCCGAAGGGCTCGCGCAGAAAATTATTTCCGGCGACGTGCCGGAGACCGTCAAGGACAAGCGGGTGGTCGCGTTGGATTTGTCCGCGATGGTGGCGGGGAGCAAGTACCGGGGCGAGTGTGAGGAGCGCATTAAGCGCGTGTTACAGGAAGTCAAGACTTCGAGCAACAACATCATCCTTTTTATAGACGAACTGCACACGCTTATCGGCGCGGGCGCGGCGGAAGGCGCGCTTGACGCGGCGAACATCTTGAAGCCGTCCCTTGCCCGTGGCGAAATGCAGGTAATCGGCGCGACCACGTTGGACGAATACCGCAAGCACATCGAAAAGGACGCGGCGCTTGAGCGGCGCTTCCAACCGGTGATGGTGGACGAGCCTTCCGAGGAGGAAGCGGTAGAAATTTTAAGGGGCGTCCGGGATAAGTATGAGGCGCACCATAACGTGGAAATCACCGAAGCGGCGGTGGAGGCGGCGGTCAAACTTTCCGCCCGGTATATCACCGACCGGTTTTTGCCGGACAAGGCGATAGATTTGTTGGACGAAGCGTCTTCCAAGGTGCGGCTGCGCTCCTATACCGCCCCGCCCAATATCAAGGAGCTTACCGGCCATATCGCGGAGATGGAAAAGGAAAAGGAAGAAGCCATCAAGCACGAGGAATTTGAAAAGGCAGGAATGCTCAAACAAAAGCAGAACGAATTAAAGAAGCAGCTCGAAACCGCCCAACAGGAATGGAAGGACACCCACACCAAATCCCACCACATCGTGGACGAGGAGGAGATAGCCGACGTGGTGTCCGGCGTGACGGGCGTTCCCATAAAGCGTTTGCAGCAGGAGGAAAGCCAGCGCCTCATGAAAATGGAGGAGACGCTGCATAAAAAAATCATCGGGCAGGACGCGGCGGTCACCACCGTTTCAAAGGCCATACGGCGCGGGCGCGTGGGGCTGAAAAACCCCAACCGGCCAATCGGCTCGTTCCTGTTCCTCGGGCCCACGGGCGTGGGCAAGACCTACCTGTGCCGCGCCCTCGCGGAAATTTTATTCGGCGACGAGAACGCGATTATCCGCATCGACATGTCGGAATATATGGAGAAGCATTCCATCTCGCGGCTCATCGGTTCGCCTCCGGGGTATGTGGGTTACGACGAGGGTGGGCAGGTCAGCGAAAAAGTGCGCCGGAAGCCGTACTCCGTCATCCTGTTTGACGAAGTGGAAAAGGCGCACCCGGATGTGTTCAATATTTTGCTTCAGGTACTGGACGACGGACATATCACCGATGCCCAGGGCAGGAAAATTAATTTCAAGAACACGGTCATCATCATGACCTCCAACGCGGGGGCGCGTTCCATCATTTCGCCGAAAAAGGTGGGCTTCGTCTCCCAAGAGGACAAAGACCGCTCTTACGAGGACATGAAGAAGCTCGTAATGGACGAAGTGAAGCAGCTGTTCCGCCCGGAATTTTTAAACCGCATAGACGATATCATCGTGTTCCATCCGTTGGATAGGGAAGACGTGCAAAAAATAACGCGGCTTATGCTGTTTGAGACTTCCCAGCGCGTTTTGCAGAACATGGGGATAACCCTCAGCTATTCCGACGCGTTGGTGGAAAATATCGCCGAGGACGGGTACGACCAGGTCTACGGCGCGAGGCCGCTGCGCCGCGCGATACAGACGAAGATAGAGGACGAGCTTTCCGAGGCGATTTTAGACGGGCGATTCCGGGAAGGGAACGAAATTTCCGTGGATTTTGCCGAAGGGAAAATAAAATTTGAGGTCGCGGTAAAAGAAGCGCCCGCGGAAAATTGAAAAAGCGTATAAAAATAGCGGACATAACGTTATGCGCGGTCTTCGCCGCGCTTACCGCCGTACTTTCGCAAGCGGCGATACCCATCGGTCCCGTGCCCATAAACCTGGCGACTTTCGCCGTGTTTTGCGCCGGGGCCTTGTTGGGTTCGAAGCGCGGCGCGTTAAGCCTGTTGCTGTATACCGTGTTGGGTATCGCGGGGCTGCCGGTCTTTTCCATGTTTCGCGGAGGGGTAGGGGTGATTGCCGGGCCGACCGGCGGGTTTATCATTGGATACACGCTTGCGGCGTTTTTGATCGGGTATATTTTGGAACGGCAAACGGTTCGGTTAAAAAGAACCGCCGCCGCAGAAGGCGACGTATCGCCTATTTCTCGCAAATGGTACGCTGTTGCCATGCTTGCCGGCGCAGTCGCTTATTTTTTTCTGGGTTCGGTTTGGTATATGTTCCTGACGGGAAACGGGCTTTGGGAAACGCTGACGGTCTGCGTCGTTCCCTTTATACCCGGCGATTTGCTTAAAATCGCGGCGGCGACGGCGGTATGTAAACGGCTGCGGGGGGCAATATAGCCGTCCGTGTCATTCTGAGC
>JAISWA010000273.1 GCA_031271275.1 Clostridiales bacterium
CCGCGTTTCTTCGTAACGTTCGTCAATAATGCCGGAGGCGATGAACAATCCTTTCCCCGCAAGCAAGCGTGGAACATATCCGGTTAGCCCGATAATCACGTCCGCGACGATATTGGAAACCACCACATCGTAAGGGCGGGACGCTATTTCGGAACGCAGCGAAGCATTATTGAAAATATCTCCGTTCCTTACGGCAAGCTGACTTTCCGTTAAGGCGTTTAAGCCCCTGTTGACCGATACGGACTGTTCCACCGCCGGGTCTATATCGCACCCGAAGGCGGACGACGCCCCGAGGCGAAGGGCGGCGATAGAGAGTATACCGCTTCCGCAGCCGATATCCAAAACAGAAGCACCCGGACGAATAAAATCTTCAAGCGCTTCCATGCAAAGTTGTGTCGTGGGATGCATTCCGGTGCCAAATACGGAACCGGGGTCAAGGGTAATAATCAAATCCCTTTCCGACGGTTCATATTCTTCCCACATGGGAACCACCACCAACGAACACCCGACGCGAAAAGGTTTATAATGCTTTTTCCATTCGTGCAGCCAACTTTCGTCGTTAACGGTTTCAACGGTCAAAGACAACGCGCCGGGAGCGGGGAGATTGACTTTATCATTCGATAACTTAGCAAGCGCGCTTTTTATATTTAAAAGCGTTTCGTTCCCCTCGGGGCTGTCCGGCACATAGAAAACAACTTCCGCGAAACCTGAATCAACAGAAGTAAGGGATTCGTCTACATAATCCCACGAAAAAGGATTTTCGCTCAAAAAGCGCTTCATTTCGGCGGCGTCTATAATCTCCGCTCCCGCAACCCCGCAATTAAGCAGCGCGCCGAAAACAGGCTCCACACCCTCAGACGTTGTGGCTATGCGCGCCTTGACCCATTCCATGTACACCTCTTATATTGGTTTTACTTTTAAGTTTAAAACTTAGTTTTAAATATTAGGGTTTTGAAGGTTGTAGCGGAATATCCCAATAATCAAAATTGAAATCATTATTTCACAGGAAGGTAAAGAAATTGTCCTTGCGCATTATACTATTTAACGGTTATCGGTGGCAAATCCGCAGACTTGCTGATATAATCAGTCGTTTACAATCTATTTAAAGACGGAGAGGCAAATGATCGTAAGTAAAAACTTATGTTTCACTTATACGAAACCCGAGGAAACTTCTGAAAGTATTTCTTTTGAAAAATATTCCGCCGCGCTAACGGATATTAATATTAACATCAAGCAGGGGGAGTTTATTGCCATACTCGGGCGGAACGGTTCCGGCAAGTCTACCCTGGCGAGGCAGCTTAACGCGCTGCTTACCCCCACGGAAGGCACGCTTTGGGTGAAGGGACTCGACACCGCTGATTCCGATAACACTTGGCGCGTTCGCCAATCCCTGGGGATGGTTTTTCAAAACCCGGATAACCAACTTATCGCGAGCATCGTTGAGGACGACGTGGCGTTCGGGCCGGAGAATCTCGGTATTCCCACCGAAGAAATTCGCCGTCGCGTTGACGATACCCTGCGGACGGTGGGTATGCGCGAATACGCTTTGGACGCCCCGCAATTTTTATCCGGGGGGCAGAAGCAGCGTATCGCTATCGCGGGGGTACTGGCGATGAAGCCGGACTGTATTGTGCTTGACGAGCCAACCGCCATGCTTGACCCGTCGGGCAGGCGCGAGGTGTTGGAAACGGTTAAGGCGCTTAACCGGGGGTCCGGTATTACGATTATACTGATTACGCATTATATGGAAGAAGCCGCGACGGCGAGCCGCGTACTGGTGATGGACGGCGGTAAGTTGGTGATGGACGGGACCCCGAAGGAAATTTTCCGCAGGGCTGATGAAATGAAGGCTTTGGGGTTGGATGTCCCGCCGGTAACCGCGTTGGCGAACAGGCTGATTGAAATGGGCGTTCCCGTTTCTGATTCCATTTTGACCGTGGAAGATTTTTTAAACGACGGTTTTATTCAAACTTTAATGGCTGGAGCGTGACAAATATCACACCGTTTATCGAGACGCGAGCGCTTACGCATATATATAATGAAGGAGCTTCCTTTGAGAAAACAGCGCTCGACAATATAAATTTAAAAATTGAATACGGCGAATGCGTCGGGATTATCGGGCATACCGGTTCGGGTAAAAGCACGCTGATACAGCATTTAAACGCGCTGTTAAAACCTACAAGCGGACAGGTGCTTGTGGATGGATTGGACATTAACGCGGATAAAAAAGCGCTTAAAAAAATACGGGAGCGAATCGGCTTGGTGTTCCAATACCCGGAGCACCAGCTTTTTGATTTGACGGTATATAAAGATGTTTCCTTTGGTCCGCTTAATATGGGCATTTCAAAAGAGGAGACGGACGTGCGGGTGAGGGAGTCGCTGCGGCAGGTGGGTCTTTCTGAGGAATTTTACGAGAAGTCGCCTTTCGAGCTTTCCGGCGGGCAGAAGCGCCGCGCCGCCATCGCGGGCGTCCTCGCCATGCGCCCCGAGCTGCTGATTTTGGACGAACCTACCGCGGGGCTTGACCGCAGGGGCAGGGACGAAATACTAAACCATATCAAAGCGCTGCGGGATGAAAAAAATCGCCAGACGATTATTCTTGTGACCCACAGCATGGAAGACATCGCCCGCGTTACGTCGAGGCTGATGGTAATGTCCCATGGGAAAATCGTCTGCGACGGGGTATCGGCGGAAGTGTTTGATCGCAAGGCGGAATTGCTTGAGTCCATCGGGCTTGCCGTTCCGCAGATTGCGGAGTTGGCGCGGCGCTTACGGGAAAAGGGCGTCGGTATTCCCGAAGGCGTCATGACTTCCGGGCCTGCGGCGGAAGCATTATTTAAACTTGCGAATGAGAAAGGTCTTATATGAAACGTATCACTATCGGTCAGTTTTACCCCGGCGATTCCGTTATTCACAAGTTGGACGCCCGCGTAAAACTTTTGGGGACGCTGCTTTTTATTACCGCGCTGTTTTTTGTCGGCAATTTTTCAGGGTATATCGCCGGGGCGGTTTTTATCGTCGCACTGGTACAAATGTCTCGCGTGCCGTTCAAGCTTTTAATCAAGGGCTTGCGCTCGGTGATATTTATTTTGCTTTTCGCCGCGTTTTTAAATATTTTCCTGACGCCCGGGGAAGATGTGGTTTTTTCGTTTTCCTTTATCCGCGTAACGCGGGAGGGCTTGAGTATGGCGGGCAGGATGGCGACCCGGTTGGTATTGCTGATTACGGGCTCCTCCGTTTTAACGCTCACCACTTCCCCTATCCGGCTGACGGATGCCATTGAGTACCTGCTCATGCCCTTAAAGATTTTTAAAGTCCCCGCCCATGAAATCGCCATGATGATGACCATTGCCATGAGCTCTATCGCCATGCTCATGGACGAGACGGAAAAAATTATGAAGGCGCAGGCGGCGCGGGGCGCGGACTTTGAAACCGGCGGATTAATCAAAAAAGCGAAAAGTTTGATACCGGTGATGGTTCCGCTTTTTTATTCCGCGTTCAGAAGGGCCGACGAAATGGCGGCCGCAATGGAGTCCCGCTGTTACCGGGGCGGCGAAAACCGCACAAGGCTCAAGCCAATGAAAATGACCGGCAACGATTATATCGCCGCGGTCATTTTAGCGGGTTCCGTAATACTCATTTTGATGGTGGGTATTCTTATATAGCAGCCTGTGTCATTCTGAGCGAAGCGAAGAATCTTTAGCGAAGCGAAGAATCTTTAGCGAAGCGAAGAATCTTTAGCGAAGCGAAGAATCCTTCGCCTTGCGCGGATGACGCGAATTACGCTGCGACGCTATAGTTTTTCAAGCGGAAGCGTAAACGCAAACAAACTCCCTTTGCCGGGTTCACTTTCTATGTCTATGCTCTCCCCGTGGGCGCGGATAAATTCCTTTACAATGGACAAACCCAACCCGCTGCCGCGCTTGTCTTCGCCGCGCGAGGCGTCCCCTTTATAAAAGCGGTCGAATATCCGTTTTTGTTCTTCTTCGCGCATCCCCCTGCCGTTATCCTGCACGCATACGCGTATTTTATTTCCGTCCGGGAGCGTCGTCGTTTCAATTTGAATCACTCCGGTTCCTTCTTCGGTAAATTTTATGGCGTTATCGATTAAATTATATAACACCCTTTGTATCATGTCCGCGTCCGCCTTTACCGTGTCTGTTTCATGGGCGAAGGTACAATTGATTTTCAGCCTTTTATCCAGTGCCTGCTTCTCAAACAGACTGATTGTTTTGCGAATCAGGCCGTTTATGTTGATGGGGGAAAGCGCCGGTTTGATATCCGACTCCTGTATGCGGTGGATGTCGAGAATGTCGTTGGAAAGTTTGATGAGCCGCTCCGTCTCGTCTTTTACGATGGAAATATAATAGGGCTGCTTCTCCGGCGGGACCGTCCCGTCGTCGATGGCCTGCAGGAACCCCCGCATGGAAGTCAGCGGCGAGCGTAAATCGTGGGAGAGGTTCGCGATAAAGGAACGGCGGATTTTTTCCTGCGCCTGCAAACTTTCCGCCATATGGTTAAAGCTTTGGGCAAGCTGTCCGGTCTCGTCTTCGGATTGTACCTGTATGCGCTTTTCAAAGTCCCCGCCCGCGATAATGCCGGCGACTTCATTCATCTGCCGCAGGGGTTTTGTGATGGCGCGGCAGGAAAGATAAATCGGGACGCACGCGGCGAGCGCGGTGAGTACCAGGCAAATAAACGTAATGTGATACATTCCGTCAATCGCGCCCTCCAATTCCGCCATTGAAGTGCTCATGAGCACCGCGCCTATCAATAAGCTGTTTATCCTTATGGCATGACCTACGACTAAGCGCGGCTCATGGTACAGGTTATTGAGGTTGCCGTACAATACCACGCTGTGGTTTTCCGCAGTACCGTTCATCAGCGGCTCAAGCTCGCCGGCGTAAAAATGCGCCCCCACGGAAATGGCGCCGCCGGTGTCCGCGCCCAGCACAATGTAATCCGTATCAATGATTACCACATTCGCCTGCAAATATTGCCTCGCCTGAATAATTTGACTGTTAAGCCGGATATAGTCCAGTATGCCGTAGTCGGTTTGGTTTTCTAAAGATTCCGCAACCCTTTCCGCCGAGTCGGCGAGGAAATCTACCTGACGGTCCGTGAAATAACCGCGTATCACCTGCGCGAGCAGCGCCCCGAGCAGTACGAAGCTGATTATCAGCGTTCCGATATATAATAAAAGCTGCTTGCCGAAAATGGTTCGCATGGCTGTCCGCCTTTCGCCTTTTTACATTCCGCTGTGCTATAATGCTATAGTGTACCAATCTTCCCGATATTTTCAATGAAGATTGCGTAAGCAAAAATTAACTTTCAGAAAGGGTTTTATTATGGCAAAAGTAATTAACGGATGCGCCGTCCCCAACCTGCCGTGGGAAGACAAGCCCGCGGGCTGTGCCGACGCGATATGGCGTTTTAGCGGGAACCCGATTATAGGGTGGAACCCCACTCCTCATTCGGCGCGTATTTTTAACAGCGCGGTCATTCCATACGGGGAAGGTTTTGCGGGCGTGTTCCGTTCAGACCACAAGGACGTAACCATGCATCTGCATTTTGGCAGAAGCAAAGACGGTTTTAACTGGGATATCGACGACCGCGAAATCAGGTGGCAGGACGAAAACGGTCAGGATTTTACGCCGCATTTTGCCTACGACCCCCGACTGACTAAAATAGACGACACTTATTATATTATGTGGTGCAGTTCCTTCGCGGGTCAGCCCACCATAGGGCTCGGCATGACCAAAGACTTTAAGACATTCACCCGCTTCGAAAACGCCTTCCTTCCCTTTAACCGCAACGGCGTTTTATTCCCCCGCAAAATAAACGGCAATTTTGTTTTGTTAAGCCGCCCAAGCGACAACGGCCATACGCCTTTCGGGGATATTTATATTTCGGAAAGCCCGGATATGAAATATTGGGGCAAACACCGTCACGTGATGTCTGTAAACAACATGGGCTGGCAGACCTTAAAAATTGGCGCGGGGCCTGTCCCCATTGAAACGGACGAGGGATGGCTCTTGATTTATCACGGCGTTTTGCGCAGTTGCAGCGGTTATGTGTACAGCTTCGGAAGCGCGCTTCTGGATATCGACGAGCCGTCCAGGGTGCTGTACCGCTCCGCCGCCTATTTGCTGCACCCGGAAAAGCCCTATGAAACCGCCGGGTTTGTTCCTAACGTTTGTTTCCCCTGCGCGACCCTATGCGACGCGCCCACGGGGCGGCTCGCTATTTATTACGGCGCTTCGGATACTTATACCGCGGTCGCTTTCGGCACGGTGCAAGACATCGTCGCCTATACAAAGGAAAACAGCGTAACCTCCGAAAAAGACCAAAGCCTTGGGCGGGATTAGCAGAAATATGTTATAATTTTCTTGTTTTTAAATAAATGTTTACGGAGAAAACCATGACCAGAAGCAGAGGCAGAAAGCCTGCGTTAAAATCACCCTTCGCGGATAGGTTTATCGGAGCAATGCTTTTTATCGTAACGGGGATTATGCCGCTTGTGGCGCGGTTCGCCGAAGTAGAAATGCCGCCCGAGACCATAAGCATTCTAATGGGGGAGACTTATCAAGATTTGTTTACCTATTGGAAGGGTTGGCTGCTGATGATACCGGTGGCGGCAATCATTTTTTATTTTGTGAGCGACATACTGACCAACGGTAAATCCATTGATATTAAAGCGTTTTTTAAAAACCCGCCCGTGATTTTCATGTTGGTGTACCTGTTATTTGTGATTCTCTCCGGTATATTCTCCGTTTATCCCCATACGGTGCTTAACGGTACTTATGAGCGCGGGGAAAGCGTGTTTATCCAGATTTCCTATGTGGCGGTGTTTATTATCGCCATGTATTACGTGCGGGAAGGCAAGCATGTTAAAGCGGTGATTTCCGGTTTTGCCTTTTCCGGGGTGCTGATGGGGTTGGTATGCCTCGGTCAGCTTTTCGGCTTTGACATTTTCACTACGGAATTCTTCAGTTGGCTCACTTTTGCCGGTACGAAGGCGGGGAATGATTTGGCGGCTGCCGGCAGGTCGTTTAAAGGGATAATGACCCCGCGCTTCACGATGGCATACGGCACGCTGTTTAACCCCAACACCTTGGGGCTGTTTACCTCCATGCTCGCGCCGGTGCTGCTCTTTTTCGGTTTTGCCTATAAGGGAAAGAAAGTTTTTAACATTGCGCTGCTTTCCGGCGGCGCGCTGATGCTTACGGGGCTTGCGGCGAGCCGTTCCCTCGGCGGACTGGTTGGGTTTATGGCGGAAGTGACCGTTATCGCGGTAACCTATGTCTGCCATATAGTTATTCAACGGAAAAAACTGCCGCTGCCCGTTTGGGCGGGCGCGTTGGGAATAATCGTTATCGCCGTGCTTTCGATTGCGTTTATCCCCCCTGTGCGCACAAACGCGACTTATTTTTACGACAAATTTATCGCTTCTTTGGAAAGCGGGAACGCGGACGCCCCGCCGGATGATTATGTTTTCGACGGCGGTACTTTGCGTATTACAAACGGCGATGCCACCCTCGCGACATTGGAAGCCAACCCCGCGGACGGATGGCTGACGGTAAGGGACGGCACGGGGGCGGAAGTGCCGGTAAGTAACGCCGATACCGCGACGGTTCCGGCTTCTTCTTCCGAGACCTCCGTTTGGGTTTACGACGTCCCGGGATATAAGAAGATTTCGATTAACCGTTATTACGAGTTCTTTGTGCTTTCCGGGCTGACGCTCGGTACGCCGGAAGGGCGGTTTATGGCGCTCATGCCGGGCATGGTACCGGCGGAGCAGTCCGAAACCCCGACGGGCACCATGCTGACGCCGCCTACGGAACAGCCGCGCTACCAACAAGTGCTCGTCCCTGTGGACGTCAGTCAGCCGGTGGAAACCTTCGGCTTCAAGGGTTGGGAAAATTTCGCCACCGACCGCGGCTATATCTGGTCACGCGCGCTTCCCGTTATGTTCCGGCATCCCATACTCGGTTCCGGCTCGGACACGTTCATCAACGAGTTCCCGCAGGATGATATCATCGGCAAGCTGCGTTTCATGCCGGAGCCGTATATCGTGGTGGACAAGGCGCATAATTTGTTTATACAGACCGGGATTGTCACCGGGTGCGTTTCCCTGCTCGCGCTAATCGCGTTATTCGGGCATTATCTGTTTACTACTTTCCTGTCGATAATAAAATCGAAAGATGAAAGCGGCGCTTCCTTCTGCCTGAGGCTTGGGGTGCTCGCCGCGGTCAGCGCGTTTGTGGTCTCGTCCATGTCTACGGACAGCACCGTCGCCTCCACCGGCGTGTTTTACGTGATACTCGGGCTTGGGTATGCGTTGAATAAAATGGCGAGGGAAAAGAAATTATAAAGCGGGAGTGAATTTCATGTCAGTTGGGGGAATAGCGGGCGGCTTTTCACCGCAAAACAGCGGCGTTGACGCGGCTGCGCGGTATGGCGCTATGCAGGGCGGCGCCGCGGCGCGGGACATAGAAAATAAAAACGTCTCCGGCATTCAAAAGAAAAATGCGGAAGGCGTAACGGAATGTCAAACCTGCGCCAACCGGAAGTATCAAGACGGGTCAAGCGACCCCGGCGTGTCTTTCAAATCGCCGACGAAGCTTGCGCCCGGGCAGGCGGCGGGCGCGGTATACGCCCACGAGCGCGAGCATTACACCCGCGAGGAAGCGAAGGCGGAAGAAGAAGGACGGGAGGTACTGTCCAACAATATCCGGCTGTTTACGGACGTATGCCCGGAATGCGGCAAAACGTATGTCTCCGGAGGGGAAACGCGCACCGTCACCCGCGCCAAGCAGGAGCAGGCTCCGTTTACAAAAGATTTCTTCGACGCCACCGTAGGCAAACATTTATCGGGTCAAAATGTTAACGAAAAAGTATAAAATACTTAGAGCAAGCGGGGAATCAATGAAATCAGCCCGATAATAAAACCAAGCACCCCGCCGAGCCATGTGATGGCGTTTAATTCTCTGTTGACCACGCCCAGTAACAGCGCCTCCGCCTCATCCACCGCGAAGGCGTTTAATTTTTCCTCAATCATTTCTTTTACGCGGATGTTTTTGGCGATATAATCCGCGATTTTGTCCATCACCTTCCACTCGCGGACAAAATTCTCTATATATCCCATGACTTGATCCACGTTTAAGCCGCACAGGTATTCGCCGATTTGCCTCGCAATCACCGACAGCCTGCCGGTCATTCCCGCCCTTTCACGGCTTTCTTCTTCCGTGAATTCGCTTGCCCGCAGGTTTTCCACCGCCTCAATGAGCTTTTCAAGGAGTAATTTTTGGTTATCCTCGTCCGCAAGGTAAGCGAACAACCCTTCCTTTATATTCGCGTAAATCTTTTTGTGGTTGACGAATATCCCTATCAGCGAACCCATGTTTTCATGGACGATTCTGCGGGTAAGCTCCTCAAGCCGTTCATCTATCCACGGGTTTTCTTCCATCCATTTCCCGGCGGTAGTCACGGTCTTGGGAAGTATTCCTCCGACCGCCTTGCGGATAAAATCCGTCAGGGATTCCGACATGAGCGTTTCCCGCACCCGCTCGTTGCCGAGGGCGGAAAGCAACGCCCGCTCGGCGATACCCGCCGGGTCGGCAACGCCCATATTCTCTAAAACCGCGCCAACGGTAGCGCCTTTGCCGTCCAACACGAGCTTAATGGAGGAAAGTTCTTTTGCGAGCACTTCCGGAGTCAGTACATTTTTACTGACCGTTTCGGAAATCTTCCGGGTAAGCCGCTCCCGCTCCTTGGGAATAAGCCCCGGCGTAAAGGGAAGCTTTATGCCGAACAGGCGTTTCTCCGTATGGGGGCGGAACAGCATCTTGATGGCGAGCCAGTTGGTAAAGTATCCGATAATCGCGCCGATAAGCGGCGTCACGATATATTCCAAGTACGGCAAGGCCGTTACCTTCTCTCTTGCCGCTGTCGAAGAAACGCTTTGCGGCAGGTTAGTCTATATAGGCGGTGAAAATTAAATATAAACGGGCGCGAGGAGGACGCGAAGCGCCCGCACGAGTGGAGCGTTTGCATCGGCAAACGCGATGCAGCGCCCGTTTAAACATTAATACCGCCTATATATTTTGTTTAACGCGTACTCCGGCTTTATTTCTTCAATGGGCAGCGGTGCGCCGAGCATTTTTCCGGTGGTTTCCCGGTGTACGTTCCGCAGGCGGTCCAAGTCCTGACCGCGAAGGTTATACCGCCCGCCTGCTTCCGTGTCCCGCAGCGCTTCGTACACCGGCAAAACTTTGATATCGAATTTTCCCCGGGCGTCGGTAAACCGCACCCATGTGCTTGTAAAAGAAACGCGCTTCAATTCCGCTTCCGCCTGCGTGTTCGGTTTTTCATATTCCAGATAAAAAATGCCGCCCGCGTCTCGGGGCGCCGTCCGCTGTCCGGAAGTAAAGTTTCCCATGGAATACGCGATAAAGCTTGTACGCTCGTTGCCGTCTTCCTCCGTAAAGGTATAAAACTCCGGCGGCTGCAGTACATGGGGGTGGCTTGCCATTACCGCGTCCGCCCCCCATTCGCAGAAGGAACGGGCAAGGCTGACAAAACGGGCGGATGGTTTTTCCTCATACTCGTTGCCCATGTGCGGCAGGACGACGACCACGTCTGCAACCCTCCGCGCTTTTTCTATTTGTGCGCGAATCAGGGTTTCGTCGAGCATGTTGACCAGCCACGGCTTGCCTTCCGTTACCGGAATACCGTTGGTACTGTAAGTATAAGACAAAAACGCGAATCGTATTCCGCTTATATATTTTACGAAAATTCTCCTGCTATATACTTCTTTCGCGTAGGTACCGGCGTGGTCGATCCCGTGTTCGTCGAGAATTTCCAATGTGCGAATCA
>JAISWA010000018.1 GCA_031271275.1 Clostridiales bacterium
GCGAACATGAGCCACGAAATACGCACGCCCATGAACGCGATTATCGGCATAAGCCAAATGGCGCTCATGAAAAAGCAATCCGCGGAAAACACGGAGATGTATAAGAAAATCAGCTCCGCCGCAAAGACGCTGCTTTCCATCATCAATGATATTTTGGATTTTTCCAAGATAGAAGCCGAGAAATTGAAGATTGTCGAAGAAGAATTTTTGCTTGAGGACACGGTAAGCAACGTATTCCTTGTGGCAACCGAGCATATCGGGGACAAGCCCGTTGAGGTTTTGTTTGAAGCGGCGGCGGACGTACCGGCGGCGCTTCGCGGGGACAAGAGCCGTATTTGGCAGATATTAAAAAACCTGCTCGACAATTCCGTCAAATATACCGTCAAAGGGCATGTGCTGCTGAGCGTATCGGTCGCGGATAAAAAGACGCCCGCCGATATCGCGCTGCGGTTCGCTGTAAAAGATACCGGCGTGGGTATGTCGCGGGAACAGTTGTCGAGGCTGTTCGACCCCTTTGAACAGTTCCACCGCGACACAACAAAAGTCGCCGGCACCGGTCTCGGCATGTCGATTACCAAAAGTCTGACCGATTTGCTTAACGGCTCGATCAGCGTCAGCAGCGAGGTTGCCCAAGGGACCACCTTTGAAGTGGTGCTGCCGTTTAAGTTACCCGAAAATCCCCGGAGCCTGCTTAAAGGGTCTGCCGAAGCGCTTGGCGCGCAATTGGAGAAGGCGGGGCCGGTGCTGTTAATAGACAGGGAACCCGCGTCGCTTAAAATAATGTCGGATATACTGAAGAACGTAAACGTCGAGTCCGTAAGCGCGTCCGACGGAGATACCGCGCTTACCGTACTGCGGGAGCGCGAAAATAATATAGGCGGAGCCCCGTTTAAGGTCGCGGCCCTCGCTTACGACTTCGGTGAGGGCGCGGATAACGGAATCATACTCGCGGGCAAGATTAAAAAGATTGCCGGAAATATCAAGCTGTTAATGGTAACCGCGTACATGCACAGAGTCCTGCAGGAAAAAGAGATACGGGCGGCGGGGTTTCACGATGTTATCGAAAAGCCCTTCCTTGCGTCTTCCTTCCTGCGCAAACTGTGCAGCGCCGTCCCGGAAAAGGAAGGCGCGGGGAATAGCGGCCACCCGCCCAAACCCGCCTATTCGTTCCCCGACGCGCGGGTGCTGTTGGTGGAGGATAACGAAATCAATCAAATGGTGGCTGCGGGCTTGATGGAAAGTTTCGACGTGGTTCCCGTTATCGCGAACAACGGCAGGGAAGCGTTGGAGTGGTTAGAGCGGCAGGAATTTGATCTGGTGCTGATGGACATCGTAATGCCGGTGATGGACGGGCACGAAGCCGTCGCCGCCATACGCGGAAGCGATAAACCGTACCGGGACGTACCGGTTATCGCGATGACGGCGAACGTTATGTCCGATGAGGTGGCGCAGTATTTATCCGAAGGCATGGACGGACACCTGGAAAAACCCATTGATGTATACGCGTTCCAAGCGGCGCTGGTGAAGCATCTGTCTTAGAGTTTCTCCACGGCGCTTTCCTCCATCAGCGGCAGGCTGAACAGATAGCCCTGCGCGCTGTCGTACCCGATGGATTTAAGCGCGTCGCACTCGCCCTGCGACTCTACGCGTTCCGCCGAGACGCGCAGGTCGAAACGCTTCGCCAGTTCCAACACGGATTTGTTCATGAACGATACGCGGTTGTCCGTGTTAAGGCCGGCGAAGAAGGTGTGGTCGATTTTAACGCTATCCAAAGGCAAATAGGAAAGCAGATAAAATGAAGAACGCATATCCCCGAAATCGTCGAGGGAAATGATAACCCCTTCCTCACGCAACGCCTCCAACTTTAGCGCGCATTCCGCCACACGGGTGTCGATTGCCTTTTCGGTAACCTCAAGCTGCAGCTGACGCGGGGGAACGCCATGCTCCTTGAGCGTGTTTAACACGCCCTCAACAAACCCGCCGTCCTCAAGCTGCCCTCCGGAAATATTCACCGACACATACCCTTCAAAGCCCTTTTGGTCGATGAGCCGCCGCATAAACCGGCAGGCTTCATCCAACGCCCAGTTGCCCAGTTCAACGGAAAGCGCCTTATCCCGTTCGGCTATGGGAAGAAATTCCGTCGGGCTCAAAAGACCCAACTCGCTGTTGCGTATGCGCATCAACGCCTCGAAACCCGCCAGATTATTGCCGTCGCCAAGATTGTACAGCGGCTGATACATAAAGAAAATTTCCCGCTCGGCAACGCAGTTGCGCAGCACTTCCGTCACCTTGCCGGAGCGGCTGATCTTTTCGCGCATTCCTATGTCGTAGAACGCGCATCTGCATTCGTCCCCCTCCTGCTTCTCTATGCTGTTCATGGCGATTTCGGCGTTGGAAATAAGATTGTCTATCCGCAGCCCGTCCCGGGGGTAAATCGCGATGCCCGCGCTTCCGGTGATGTGCAGCCGCGTTTTGCCCATGTCGAAGGGTTCCGTGATTTCATCCCGCAGAATGCGGATTGCCCTTTCAATCGACTCCTTCCCGCCCGTCTTTGCCGCCATGAATTTATCGCTGCCCGCCCTCGCGCAGGCTTCAAAACCCGCGGCGGATTGCATGACCCTTCGCCCGAATTCGCTGAGCACGGCGTCCGCCGTCAGGTTCCCGTAGGTATCGTTTATTTGTTTGAACCGGTTTATTTCAATGAAAATGAGCCCGGCGTTCCGGTTGGGCTGAAGATGCCGGGCGAATTCCCGCTCGAAGGCGCGGCGGTTAAGCAGCCCGGTCAGGTAATCGTGTGTTGCCATATAATCGTTGCGTTCTTTTTCAACCTGGATTGCTCCCCGCAGGGAACCCAACCGGCTAACCATTTCATTGTAGCCGTAAGCGATTTTTTTAATTTCATCCACAGAGGCGGCGACGGTACACGCGGTGTATTCGCCGGTTTCCGCCCCTTGCGAAAATTGCGCGCTCAACAGCGCGACGGGCCGCGCCGCCCTGCCGGAAAGCCATAGCCCGAAAACCGAGGCAAGCGCAAGCAATATCAAAACCAACGCGGCGGTAAGCAGTATATAGGCGTACCGCGCATTTTCGTAATCGCTCAAGTCCTGCCTGAGCGCCACCACCATGTCGTATTCGGGGATGATGCGGTAGTAATACATACGCGGTATGCCGTCGAGCACGGTCTCGACCGGGCCGTAGGGAGGGATTTCCCCCGCTTGGTAGCGGGCGGTCAGGTCCGCCATTTCCGCGGTGGCGATATAGGTGTTCACGAAGCGCGGTTCCGGGTGGTACAGGATATAGTTGCCCGCGTCCGCGACAAACGCAATACCGGTATCGCCGAAGGTTATGCCCTCCGCGTTCATACCGAGGGCGTTTGCGTTAATATACGCGGCGAGCACATAACGCAGGGAGCCGTCGTTATTTCTGAAACATACGCTTAAGGTTACGCACCGGGCGTTCGGGTCGTCGGGCTGCGTAATCGAATCGTGGACGCGGCTGACCATTACATGCCCTTCCCGGACCGGCGGAACCGCGTTTAAGTGGGAAAGATAATAGTCCCTGTCGGAAAGGTCAATCCCCAACGTTTCCGGTTTACACCCGAGCACGACTCTGCCCCCGGCGTCCATCAGCACCATGTCGTCGTATATGTCCAACCGGTCCACATAAACCATAAAGGCGTCGCGCAATACGCCTGCCGCCTGCCCCGCCTGCGCTTCCGAAACGCTTCCGGACGCGGCGCGCAGATACTCCCGCATGCTTAAGCTTAACGCAAGCCGGGAAATCTCGTTCTTATGCAATTCTATGATTCGGCTGAAAGACTTCGACGCGGCGTTTGACAGCTCCGCCATCCTGTCCAAATACAGCGCCTTTGTGGACGACGAGTCCGTATAAAACCGGGTGAGCGCAAACAGCAGCATCGGAATCACAGAAAAACAAAGCAGTATCAAAAAGAATTTCCTACGCAACGCCAAATCCCACACGCCCTTTCACATCATTCAAATATAAACTCCGTGTAGTAGTGCTGCGGCTTATCTTTTTCCACCGCGCAGGAAGGGAAGCCGGGTTTGTTTACGGAATCGGGAAAGAACTGCGTCTCAAGGCAAAAGCCGCCGCGCCTTAAATAACGCGTGCTGTCTTTGCCCACTATGTCCCCCGTAAGGGAATTGCCGCTGTAGAATTGCATACCGGGGCTTGAAGTGCGCACTTCCATAACAATACCGCTTCGGGGCGCGCGCGCCCGCGCGGCGGTTCCCTCTCCGTCAAGGATGTAATTGTGGTCGTACCCGCCCCCCGTCCTTTCAATATCCCGGCAGATGGCTTTCGGTTCGCGGAAGTCGAAAGGCGTGCCCGTCACGTCAAGGTATTCGCCGGTGGGGATGAGCGTATCGTCGATGGCGGTAATTTGACCGGAAAAAATTTGCATTTCGTGACCGCCGATATCCCCCCCGGCGTGCCCCTCTAAATTAAAATAGGTGTGGTTGGTCAGGTTGCATACGGTTTTGGCGGGCGTGGAAGCGGAATAATCCATGCGGATTTTATTGGCGTATTCCGCGAGCGTGTAAGTAACCCGCGCGGTCAGCTCGCCGGGGTAGCCGCTGTCGCCGTCCGGGCTTGTCAATCGGAAGGTCAGGCTGTTCCCCGCCGCGTCATAGGGCTCGGCGGTCCAGATTTTTTTATCAAAACCGTTGGAGCCGCCGTGAAGGTGGTGCCGGTTCCCGTCGTTCTTCTCAAGCTTGTAGGTGACGCCGTCCAACGCAAACGTTCCGTTGGCTATCCGGTTGGCGACGCGCCCGACGACCACGCCGAAAAAAGCCGGGTTAACGGCATAATCCGCGGGGTTGTCGAAACCGAATACCACGTCGCGGATAACGCCAAACGCATCCGGCACTTGCAGCGATACGATTGCGCAGCCCATGTCCGCAACGCGTACCTTCATGCCCGATGCGTTGGCAAATTCATATATATGTACCTGCCTTCCGTCCGGAAGGCCGCCCCAATATTTTTGCGTGATACCCATATGCTCCCCTCTCCTTTTTCCTTCATGAAATTGAGTATTGAATACAGTCAATATACCATAATTTCACGCGGGTGTGGGCGGGGTTAAGACGCGCCCTGTTTCCCGCGCAAAATGACCCGTACCGCTGTAACGCTTTCCGAATCGCCGGGCGGCGCGCAGCATTTTTTAAACGCTTCGTGAATTTCTTTTTCTACGATTTCCGCGTAACGCTCAGGCAGGTCGCGGGTGTCCCCCGGGGCATACCCGCCAATGCTTCCCGTTATGGTGATATGCGTTTGGTATCGGGTTGCTCCGTCATAAGACGTCTGAAGCAATTTCACCTCATGCTTCTCCACTTCCATTGCCGCCCGCCCGCCGTCGCCGGTTTCCGCGTCAAGGATTGCGCCGGTCGCGCCGTTTGGCAGTCGCCACAAGTAGCCGCGCGTTTCTTTTTCATTCAGCGCGGCGGCAACGCCTTCGTTGTTTAACGCAATCGCCCCGGAAAGGGCGGGCGATTCCCCGTCAAGATAAGCAAGCGGAATCAGCGCGATTTTGTTTTCCCGCAATTGGGCGTAAAAACCCGTAATATCCTGCTTTAGCGTAATGCCCATCGCCTTGCCGGGGTATTTATAAAAATCCGGGAAAAACATATACGCCGGCGTACCGTCCGGGGTCGCCGCGCTGATAATGTCCCTCGCCTTGCCTTCCGCCGCGAGCAGCAAAAGCCGGCGGTTGATATCCTTATTGTCCCGCAAAGACAGCAGGGACTCCGAAAACAGCTCCGGCTCACGCAAATAACTTGCGCTGAAAATAATTTCCTTTGCCTGCCCGATGAAAATGCTGCGGCCCGTTTCCCTATCTAGCGCTTTAAGCGCTTCGCGAAAGGACGCGCCCCGGGCGGTAAACAGGTTCATCCCCCCGGGTTTGTCTTTTTCAATATTCCCCGGAGCGGCAAGGGTCAGTTCCACGCGTTCGCCGCCGTCCGCCGTGTCCAACGCCAACGCTACCGCGAATATCCGGTTTTCGATTTCAACCCTGTCCCAACAGCCGGAAAGCGGAAGCAAAAGCGGCACGAGGATAAGCATTTTCGCCGCCGCGCGCGCTTTCTTATTTTTCGGCCGGTGAATCGCGCCCGCGATGAATAAAATAACCGGAAGGACGAACAAATAAAAAACGCCGAAGGTTTTGAACAGCGCTTCCAATATTTCAAAGACGGCGGGGGAATCCAACGGGATGCATCCCATGCCCGCCACGGCGGCGGCACAGGGAAAAACAAAGGAAATTTTCCCGGGGGAAAACCGGGGGCGCAGGCTTTTTAAAAGCGCCGCCGCGTAAAACAACCCCGCGCCGATTACCATGTAAGCGGTCGCCGTCCAAAAGCTCATCATCAACGCGTCCTGCCTTTCCATAAGCGAACCGGGCAGGTTGACCATATCCATCATTTGAATAAGGGGCCATTCAAGCGAAAGCGTTTCTCCCACGCCGAACCGCGCGAGGGTAACGGTGGTGATAAAAAGCAGAAACGCCGCCGTTAACGCAACCGCGAGCATAATTTTCTTTCCCGTTCTTTTTTCGGTATTTACAAAACCGAGGGAAAGCGGCAGCAGTTCCAGGCCGGAAAACAGGAAGCCAAGCCCGGGTATGGCAGCCGCCGCGTGAAAACCGCCAAGGGCGGCGGAGGGTTCCGGGGCATTTTCAACCGGTGCCGTTGGCATCCGGTTAAAAAGATTTAAATCTATTCTAAAAACTGCCGTTATAAATAAAACCAACAGGGGGATAAACGTAATAAAGAACAATATCTCGGCGACGCGGGCGCGGGCTTCAATCCCTTTCGCCGCCGTGCAGCCCGCTATCGCGGTAATAAAAAAAACCACGACAAAGGCCGGGGTCGTCCGCAGTAAAAAAGATTGCGTTATTAAGGAAAACAGCCGCGCTTCCATGCCGGCGCAAAATAAAATTTTAAGCGCCAAAACGAGGGCAAGCAGCTTGCCGACGGGTTTGGAAAGCAAGCGGCAGAGGCGTTCCGTATAGGACGCGGAAGGTATACGCCGGGCGACGGCGGCGTGCAGCGCCGCGCATAGTAGCGCGGCGGGAATCAACAGGCCCGCCGCGAGCCAAACATTACCCCCCGCGCGTTCCGCCGCGAGCCGGGGCAGCGCGGCGACGCCCGTTCCGAACGCGCCGAACGCGATCAAAAACTGTAACTGCCTTCCGGTTATTTTTTCATTGTGTGAAAGCACGGTTAACTTTGCCTTTTCCGCGAACCGGGCATGGCGAAAAACGGGCGGTTTTTCATCCGGTCAAGGGGTTGGCGGGCGGCGCTGTCCTGCAAATCGTTGCAGCCGTTCATTTCCCCGGCGGCATAGGGGAGCAGGAAGGGCACGCCAAAGCTTCGCAGCCCCGCGAGATGGGACAGCGCAAGCAGCAGCCCCCCGCAAAAGCCCAACAGCCCGAGCACGGAGGATAACAACAAAACGAGGTATTTAATCATCCGCAGGCCGTTCATCAGCGAAATGTTGGGTATGGCGAAGGACGCGATTCCCGCCAGCGCCACCACAATCACCACCACCGGGCTGCACAGCCCCGCCTCCACCGCCGCTTGGCCGATAATAAGCCCGCCTACGATTCCGATAGTCCCCCCGGCGGCCCCGGGCAGGCGTATACCCGCTTCCCGAAGCAGTTCAAACGCCGCGTCCATCAGTAAAATTTCCACCAGCGCCGGGAAAGGAACGGCAAGCCGCGCGGCGGACATTTTCACCGCCATTTGAAGGGGTATCATGGAGGGGTGGTACACCGCCGCCGCGATATAAAACCCGGGCAGCGCCACGGCAAGGAACGCCCCGGCGTACCGCAGCAGCCGGGTCAGGGACATAATCAGCCAATGCTGGTAATAATCCTCCGAGGATTGAAAGAGCGTGTTCATCGTAACGGGTACGAGCAGCACAAAGGGCGAACCGTCCACAATAATGGCGATTCGCCCCTCTAAAATGGATGAAGCAACCTTGTCCGGCCTTTCGGTAAGCTGCGCGCTCGGGAAAGGGCTGCGGCGGTTGCCTTTGCCAACCAGTAGTTGCTCGAGCATTCCCCCGTCCATAATGCCGTCGATAGTAAGCCCGGCGATACGTTCCTCTATCTCGCGCAAAATTTGCGGGCGGGCGATGCCCTCCAGATAAACCAGGGCGATAGGGGTGCGGGTTATTTCCCCGATAACCGACTGCTTTATTTTAAGCCGCGTGTCCTTAATCCTTCGGCGGACCAACGCGGTGTTGACGCGGAACGCTTCGGAGAAAGCCTCCTTCGGTCCCTGCACCACCACTTCCGTTTCCGCCGTGGGCACGCCCCGGTTGGGGTAGCCCTTGGTGGAGATAACGACGGCTTTGTCGCAGCCGTCCATATATAAAACCGTGTCGCCCGCTAAAATGGCTTTTACGGTTTCCTCAAAATCGTCGGACTCCGTTAAGTCCACCGTGGGCAGGCCGTGGTCCCGTAAAAAGCTGAACAGGTCGCGGGGTCGGGAAGGGATTTTTAGATTGAAAAGCTGTTCCATCAGCGTCTGGTCAATCAATTCGCGGTCAATCAGCAAATCGATATAAGCCATGTATACGTAAAAACCGCTCACCGGGAATTTGCGCCCCACAAAATCGCCGCAGTCGGTGAAACGCGCTTGCAGGGTACGGATATTGTCGTCGAGTGGGTAAGGTATCGTTTTCATTGCCTCCCATGCGCGGCGCATGATTCGGCAGCGGAACCGCGCTATGGAAAGTGTTTGCCATTAGCGGGTTTAATATGCACAGGTTATTGATAGACAGCCCCTAACCCCGCCACCACCGTCCGCTCCACTTCCTCGGGCAGTTTTTTCAGGGCTTCGGCGTCCAGGTCGTCCACATAAACCGGCGGGTGGAAGGTAAGGTAAATATCCGCCGGTTTTACTTTGTAATGATTCCCTTCCAGCGTTTTATACGAGCCGTTGACCGTCGTGGGGACGATAACGGCTTTTGATTTTGTCGCCAGTTTTAAACTGCCCGCCTTAAAGGGCAGCGGTTCCCCGGTGCGTGAGCGCGTGCCTTCCGGGAAAACCACCATGGAATGACCGCTTTTTAAAATATCGATGCCTTCCAGAATGGTTTTTGCCGACTGGCGCATGTCTTTCCTATCCATAAAAACGCAGCGCATGAGTTTCATCCACGCGCGAAGCAGCGGAACTTTAAGCAGCTCTATTTTGGCGACAAACCCTATGGGCACCGGTATCGCGGACAAAAACACCACGATGTCGAAATCGCTCTGGTGGTTGGAAACGAACAGCGCCGCCCTGTGGCGGGGGATATTTTCCGCGCCGGAAACATGCAGCCGCGCCCCGGTTACTTTTATCAGGGAATTCGCCCAACCGTTTACGCGGTTATGCACATCTTCCGCCTGTACGGCGTCGGGACGCGTACCGCGCAGCCTTTTCATTTTAAAATACGCGGGGAGCTTTAATATCAGTGAAACGGCAAACCAAACATAACTGGCGACGGTGCGCATACTCGCACATCCTTCTTATATTTCATACTGGTACGTTGATTTCTGCACGGTTTGCGCGATATTTTTCGCGTGGTCGGTCACCCGCTCCAAGTTGGTAATCACGTCCAAAAACGCCACGCCGGACATGGGGTTGCACTCGTCGCAGGAAAGCCGGTCCATATGGTTCGCGCGAAGGTCGTCCCGCAGGGTGTCGGTGGCGTCCTCCTCGTCAATGGCTATTTCCGCAAGCTGTTTATCTCTAAGGTTTAACGCTTCAAGGCTGTGGTTAAAACAGGTCTGCGCCAACGCGCTCATTTCCCCCACTTCCCTCAACGCGCTTTTGGAAAATTCCATGCCGCCCGAAATCAGCGATTCCGTCACTTCCGCCAGATTGACCGCGTGGTCGCCGACGCGCTCTATGTCGTTGACCGTGTGGAACAGGGAGGTGGCGGTTTCGTTCTCTAACTTATTGGTCGCGGGGGTGGCGCATATTTTAGCGAGGAACCGCGTTATGCCCTGTTGAAGCAAATCAATGGTCTCCTCCTGAACCGTGACCTTCCGCACCTTGTCGATATCCAGTTCCAACACGGATTCGCAGCTCAGCTGCAGGTTTTCGGAAGCCATCGCGCCCATGCGCTCGATTTCCTTAAGGCAGCTATGGAGCGCCATGCTCGGGTTTTCCAACATACGGTCGTCGAGGTGTATGAACGCGGTCGCGGAAGCGCCTTCCTTCACCCCTGCCATGCGGGTCGCCATGCGCACCAAAATATCCCCGAAGGGGAACAGCAGCGCGGTGCCCGCGATATTAAACGCGGTGTGTACCATGCCGATTTCCGTCATCTCAATGGGCTGAACGGACAGCGCCGGGTTGATGAATTTAAAGAATATGATGGCAATCACGCTGAACACCACGCTGTTGATTACGTTAAACATCAAATGGGTGTACGCCGCCGATTTTGCCGACTTGTTCGCGCCGATGGCGGAAAGAATCGCCGTGACGCAGGTGCCGATATTCTGCCCCATGATGATGTAAACCGCCGCGCCCCAGGGAACCAGCCCCACCGCCGCCAACGACTGCAGTATGCCCACCGACGCGGAGCTCGACTGAATAATCGCCGTGACCGCCGCCCCCGTCAGAATGCCGATTACGGGGTTATACCCCATTTGCGCGAACATGTTCCGGAACGTTTCGGAAGCGCTCAGCGGCTTAACCGCGTCCGACATGATGCTCATTCCCATAAACAAAACGCCGAAGCCTACGATGATTTCCCCGGTGCGGCGGTATTTCTCGTTGGTGGAGAACATGGCGAGCGCCGCGCCAAGCCCGACCGCAAGCGGCGCGAGCATGGAAGGATTTAAAAAGCGCGCCCATTCCACACTGGAAACGATCCAAGCCGTTACCGTAGTGCCGATGTTCGCGCCCATAATCAAACCGATGGTTTGCCCCACGTTCATAATCCCCGCGTTGACGAACCCGACGATCATAACCGTAGTCGCCGAGCTTGACTGTATGACCGCCGTAACGAGGAAGCCGATAAACACCCCCATTAAGCGGTTGTTAGTCACCTTTTCAAGCCACTTTCGCATTTTATTCCCGGCCGATTTTTGCAAACCCTGCGCCATCGTGTGCATTCCGAAAATAAAAAGCCCCAACCCGCCGATAAACGGAAAAATAATGGTTTCAATCCCGGACAAAAAAAAATCCCCTTTATATAACGCATCTTACGCGGGGGATTATAACAGGGGCTTTTTATTCTTGTCCAGTTTTGGCGAATTGACGATACATATAGGCGGTGAGCATTCAATGTAATGTAACGGGAGCGGCTTCATGTCACGGCAAAACGATAAGGTTTCCGGTAAAATTATGGTGTTATTGGCGACGGCGATACTGGCCGTTTTTTTTGCGTTGGCGGCTTGGTTCCTCTCCCTGTTCAACATGCTGACCGCCGCAACCGATACGGCGGACGCATCTTCAACCGCGTATGCGTCAATCACCTCCAACCCCGTTCATATCCGTCTCACAAAACCCGACCAACTCCCCGCGGAAAGCGCCGCCGAAACGGTTCAGGCGATTCCAAACGAGACGCGGGCAACAGAACCCCAAAGCGCCGAAACGCAAATCACGCCGGGCATTGTCACCGCCGCCGCGAACCTGGCAAGCGACACGGAGGCGGAATTGCTCGCGCGAATACTTTACGCGGAATGCAACACGGAGTCCCGGGAGGGAAGGCTGATGGTGGCGCAGTGTGTGATTGACCGCATAGAAAGCGGGCATTGGGGAACGACGGTCAGCAACGTGGTGTACGCGCCGGGGCAGTTCGCAAGCCCGGGCAGGCTGACCGACGAGCTTCTGGATGTCGCGGAGGACGCGTTGGCGGGAGAGCACTTTAATGAAGATTATACCATTCTGTACTTCCGCCGGACTTCCGGCACGCAGGCGTGGCACGCGCCGTACTTGGGGCATATCGGCGTCCACGCCTATTACGGGTATGAAAATTGAGCGGTAATCTCAAACTGCTTGTTCACTTCCGCCCCGAAAGAAATTCCGTTGAGGCTTGCGCGAAGGCTTTCCCGTTTGTCCGCGTCGTTTATGGGCACGGTGCGCCTGTTGATGATTTCATAGGGCAGGAACCGGTATGTAAATTCCCCCTCCGGGCTAACCGTGACTTCCAACGCGCCGGTGTCTTTCGCCGCGTCCGAAAATATAAAATTCCCCAGGCTGTAGGCGATAAGTTTGCCGTTAAAAAATTCAAAACCCTGCAAGATATGCGGGTGGCTGCCAATCACCATATCCGCGCCCGAAAGTATATGCCCCCGCGCCTGGTTGCGCTGCCAGTCCTCCGGAACGGGATTCCGCTCTACGCCCCAGTGTAGGTACACGATTACGTAATCGTGGCTTTCTTTCGCTAAGGCAATTTGCTCATTCAACTCTGTGGGGTCGTAGGCGCCGAATAAGCCGGAGAGATTCTTACCCGCGTACCAGTCCACCACCGGAATGACCCGCGAGGCGGCAAGGTACGCGTATTTTTTTCCATTAAGCTCGAATGTCTGCCAGCGTTTCGCTTCTTCTTTGTCCATCCCCCCGCCGACATAGGCGATTTTTTGCGCTTTAAAAAAATCCAGTGTATCCGCGAAGGCGTCGCGCCCGTAATCGATGGTGTGGTTGTTGGCGACGGAAACGATGTCCAACCCCATATCCTTTAGCAGCAAGGCGTGTTCCGGGTCGCTGCGGTAGGTATATTCCTTGTCGGGCATGGGCGAGCCGCGCAGCGAGATGGAAGTTTCCACATTGGCCATGGCGATGTCGGCGGCGATGAACGGCGCGCGGCTTTCCTCCGGGAACACGGTTTCAATTCCGTCGGCCTCGATGGTGCGGCGGACGGAGCCGTCGAGCAGTATATCCCCGGCAAAAACAAGGGTGCTGTCGGGGATGGGCGTGGGGGACGGCTGCGGCGTGGGCGAAGGGGAGGGCGTGGGCGTTTCAGTCGGCGGCTCGTCCGTCGATTCTTCCGCTTCCTTCGACGGGATATTTTCTTCCGCCGTTTTTGCCTGCGCCGTAATTTGCGGCGCGGCGGTTTGAAAAGCGGGAACGGATTCCCCCGCCGCCGTTTCGCTGAACAGTACGAGACGAATCGCGTACAGAAAAAACGCAAACGTCAGCCCCGCCATGAGGACAATGACAAACGTGAACATTTTAAGCGATGTACGTTTCGGCTTTTTTATTTTCCGGTTCGTTTTCATATTGGAATTATAACAACAAATATTCTTCTAAACAAATTCCCCACCGGTACATATCCGTAGCGGCTTTAACGCCCACATACCGGTAATGCCACGGCTCGCCGGTTACGCCGGTCAGCCCGGTTTTATCCGCGGAATAGCGGCGGATGAACCCGAAGGTATAGCTGTTGCGCTCAAGCCATTCGTACACTTCCGCCCCGGTGGAATTAACGCCGTCCGCGTTAATGTCCACCGCAATGCCGAGCTGGTGCTCGCTCGCGCCGGGAAGCGCCACCCATGCCGCCGCTAATTCTTCCGCTTCTTCCACGGAGCAGTCTTCGTTCACATATTCCAATACTTTTTCGTCAAACAACCGCCGCTGCTCGTCCTCCGTCCTGTACCCCGAAACCACTGTCGCGTACACGCCGGCGTTTTCCGCGGCGGTCAGCATTTCCGCCAACGCCGGGTATATGCGCTTGTCTACCGACTGACCGTTAGAAAGCGCTTCCAGTTCGCCGGAGAAATTTTCCCGCATAGGGTTCCATTTGTTCACTAAAACCAGATTCCAATCCCTTTCGGCGGCGGTCAGCGATTCATCAGCGGCGGTTCCGGCTGTCGATAGCGCGTCGTCAATGGCGGGGTCCCCGGCGATTGTTCGCGCGGGCGGGGAACCGGCGGCAGGGGCGGCGCCGTTCCGCGGCGCGTCTTTCCCAAGCAGCCCGATGACCCAGAAGGCGACGAGCAGACACAGGCAAAACAGCAAAAACATTTTTATGTAGCCCCGCAGCGCGAAGCGGTTGACTCTTTTTCGCCGCCTGCGTACCACCGGGCGGTTGCGGTAAGGTATATCCAT
>JAISWA010000002.1 GCA_031271275.1 Clostridiales bacterium
CCTTTTTCCTTAATGCGCCTCGCGAGAAAATCCACCCCCTTCGCGACCAACAGCGGCGCGCCCGCTTTCAAATGGTCATACTGCAGCGCCACCGCGTAATGCGTGGGGTTGGTGATAATTACGTCGGCTTGAGGCACGTTTTGCATCATGCGCCGCATAGATATCTCGCGCATTTTTTGCCTGATTTTCCCCTTAACCTGCGGGTTTCCTTCCGCCTGCTTATGTTCTTCCTTCACTTCCTGCTTGGTCATTTTTAGGCTTTTAAAATGCGTATACCTGACGTACACATAATCCAAAACGGCGATAGCGACATATATCATTCCGATATTTACGCCCAAATCCACGATTAAATTTCCGATATACGACATCGCGGCCGTTAACTCCATACTCATCATAACAGGAATCGTGTTGATTTCGTCCCGTATCATCATATAGATACTTAATCCTACAATCGCAAATTTCATCAAAGACTTGGCAAGATTAACAATCGACTGCGTAGAAATAAGTTTCTTTACGCCTTTCAAAGGATTTAATTTAGAAAACTTAGGCTTTAGCGGCTTAGTGGTCGGACGCCATCCCACCTGAATAATATTCACAATCAACCCAACGACCAACATCAGTAAAAGCAGCGGAAGCACCAACAGTAATACCTGTCCAAACAGATAATTAACAACACTTGACATGTATGTCTTTTCAAAAACCGCTTCCATATCAGGTATCATTTCAAATCCGTAGCGAAAAAGACCGAGTAGCCCGTCCAACATATCCCCGGCAAACATGCGCAAACCAAAGAAACCAAAAATGAATAACATTGACGTGCTTACTTCTTGACTTTTGGCGACCTGGCCTTCGCTGCGCGCCTTACTTTTTTTCTTGGCGGTAGGCTTTTCTGTTTTCTCCCCGGAATCAAAAAAATGTAGGTTTAAAGGGATAGCATATTGATATTCCATTACTGCATCATCCTTATAACATTTGTAACCGCGTTGTACGCCGCGTCAAAAAGATACTCGTAGATGGTTCCAAGCGTCGGACCCATTACAAGCAGCAGCATAATTAAACCCACCAATAGCTTTATTGGCATACCCACCACAAAAATATTTACCTGCGGCGCAGCCTTAACCATTATACCAAGCGCCGCGTCAATAACCAAAATCGTCCCGACAATAGGCATAGCGATTTGAAACGCGAGTACGATAAACTCTGTCAGTAAAGTAACGGCATACCACGCCAATGCGCCGTTACCAAACGTATGCGCCGTTCCAATCGGCAGTAATCGGTAACTGTTAAAAAACGCCCCGAAAAAAGCGTTTAAACCGTTTGACGCAACCAACAGCGCGGACACCGCAAGGTAATATAAATTTCCCACGATGGGCACTTGTATCTGCGTAATCGGGTCAAGCACGCTCATCATAGAAAGACCTATTTGGTAATCAATCAACTGCCCTGTGTAATAAATAATATTAAAAACAAAAAAAATAATATACCCCATAAACATCCCTGTAAAAAATTCCTGCAACAAAAGCATCACATAACCAATCACTGTGGGGGTATAGCTAACTTCGGTAATAATGCCCGACATAAACAGCGCGGCCGAAAAACAAAGCGCCAACGTAATTCTGACGGTCCTCGGTATGTTCATACCGGATACAACCGGAATCAATAAAAAAAACGCAAGCACACGCACCAAAATCAACAAAAAAATATCGATCTGGGCATAGAATTGCGTAATAATCGCGAGTGCTGCTTCGTTCATAGCTATCTCGGCGTTATAAAATTAGGTAAATTAGTAATCAGATATTCGATATAAGCTTGCAGCCGATCAATCATAAACGGTCCAAAAAGTATGAGCGAAAGCAATACCGCCAAAATTTTAGGTATAAACGCAAGGGTCTGTTCCTGTATAGAAGTGATTGTCTGAAAAATACTAATGATTAATCCCGCGGCAAGCCCCATTAAAAGCGGCGGGGCAGCAACCCAAATAATCGTAAACAACCCTTCGCGCACAATATCAAGAATTGTTTCCTGCGTCACATGACCACCCCCTGGAATGTAGCCATAACATGCTCAATGAAGAAACCCCATCCACCAGCAAGTAAGAACAATAATATCTTAAACGGCATGGAAATCATAGCCGGCGGCAGCATCATCATACCCATTGCCATCAAAACGGACGCGACCACCATGTCAATCACAATAAACGGCAGGTACAGTACAAACCCTATAATAAAACCTTTAGTCAGCTCACCGAGTATAAAAGCGGGAACGATAATCGAATCCGGTACTTCCTCTCTGGTTTCGAAGGTCACGCCCTGTAATTTGCAAAACAAATCCACGTCCCGGTCCTCTACTTGGCTGCGCATAAACCGGCTGAGGGGCTCTATCCCCCGCGCTATGGCTTCATCAATGGTAATTTCGCCTCTGCCAAGCGGCTGCAACGCCGTCTCGTTTATCGCCGTCAACTGCGGAGCCATCAAATATAGCGTAAGCACAAGGGCAACGCCCACCAACACCTGATTGGGCGGCATTTGCTGCGTACCCATCGCCGCCCGCAAAAAGTGCATGGAAATCACGATGCGCGTAAACCCGGTAAGCAGCATAAGCAGCGAAGGCGCGAGCGCAATAATGCTTACCATGAAAAGCACTTGCAAGGCGGGCACTAAATCGGCGGGGTCGTCCGTACCCCCCACGCTAAGGGAAATTTCCGGCAGCAGCGGATTGCTTGCGTAAACCGGTTGAATATTTAACAAAAATAAAAAGACCACGCACAGGGCTGCAAACAAAACTTTACTACGCATCCCGTTCATCGCCTTCTTCCTTCGGTTGCTCCGGTTTATCTTTTATAAACCGCTTTAATATATTGCTAAAAGCCTTCTCAGGCAAACCTCCCGAACGTTCGTCAATATCAAGCGTCTCCGCGTCAAGTTCCGCCAAAAGCGAAACACTTTCCTTTGTTACGCCAATCAAATAAAACTTTTCACCCGCTCGCACAATTTGTACTACCGATTGCGCGCCTACCCCGATACTCTCGATAACTTCCAAGTTTCTTTTAGTCGAACGAAATTTCCCGCCGCGTGACATCGCCAGAAGCTTTGTTGAGAAATACGCAAGCACCGCCACAAACGCGACTAATAAAAGAATATATAAAAATTGGCCTGCAGTTTCCCAACCCAACGCAGGCCCGTTTGTTTGTGTGGCTAATATAAACACCATAAACTAACCGATTACTTTTTTAACCGCTTCTATAACACGATCCGCCGCGAAAGGTTTTACGATAAAATCGCGCGCTCCGGCTTGAATAGATTCTATAACCATCGCCTGCTGCCCCATTGCGGAACACATGATAATCAACGCGCTCCCGTCAACCGCTTTTATGCCTCTGGCAGCCTGTATGCCGTCCATCTCAGGCATTGTGATATCAAGTATAGTCAGCGTAGGCTTCAATTCTTTGTATTTCTCAATAGCCTTAGCGCCGTTTTCAGCTTCGCCTATCACGCTGTAACCGTTTTTGGTAAGTATATCTTTCAACATCATACGCATAAACGCGGCGTCATCCACCAGAAGAATCGTTTTATCAGCCATACATGACACTCCTTTTAGTTTTTATATTCTTTTATCGACGCTAATAATATCCGTTATGCGTATGCCGAAGTTTTCATCAATAACCACTACTTCGCCCTTCGCCACGAACTTTCCGTTTACCAAAATGTCAATAGGTTCCCCCGCCAATTTATCTAAATCAACTATCGTACCCGGCGCAAACTCAAGTATCTCTTGTATCTTCTTGCTTGTACGGCCCAACTCGACCGTTATCTCGAGCGGGACATCCATGATGATGCCCATATTTTCTTTCTGCTGTATCACGCTGCCCATGTCAAAACTTTGAAACTGCGCCGGTTGTACATTAACAGGATTAACCGGCGCTTCCTGTTTAGGCGGTTCGGGCTGCGGATAGGGCATGTAGCCGGGTATGTACTGCGGAGTCGGAGCGTACCCTTGCGGCGGGTATTGCGGATACGGAGGCGGGGCATACCCTTGCGGATAACCCGGGGGAAATTGCATTTCCGGAGCGGGATAGGCAGGAGGCGCTTGCGGCGGCGCTGACGGAGGAGCGGTCATAGGAGCCTGAGGCATCGCTGCCGGTGCCGCCCGCGGCGGCTCCGGGGAAGGCGCGGCTTGAGGAGGCGTATATGTTTGCGCTTGTGGAATTGCAGTTTCCGCAGGAGACCCACCCATCATTTCAAGCTTCAGCTGATCGACCATGCCTTTCGCAAATTCCAACGGGAGAATCTGCATTATTTCGCTGTCAATCAAATTCCCGATTTCCATTTTAAAAGAAATCCTTACTATTATATCATCAGGCTGAAAGCCAATCGTGTCAAAAACATCATTTGAGCTAAAATCCAGAACAAAGGGAATGGGCGTTTCAATATCTATTTTGAGTTTAATCATTGACGAAAGCGAGGTGGAGGAAGAACCTACCATTTGGTTCATGGCTTCGCCGATTGCGCTCATGTCAAGGTCGGAGAGTTTTACCGGCTCGGCAATTTCACCGGGGCCACCCATCATCAAATCCGCGATGATTTTAACATCTCTGTCCTTTAAAATCAATACATTCGAACCTCTAAGGCCCTCTTTATAGTCTACGCGAATACCCACACACGGCCTGTCATAACTGTTCGAAACGGAACGCCAGTCAGTAACCCGTACTACGGGCGTAGTAATCCATACCTTCTGATGCAGCAGTGCGAACAGCGTCGTCGCCGCTGTGCCCATACTTATGTTGCCAATCTCACCCAGAATATCTTTCTGCTCGTTAGTAAGATAATCGTCAAAATCGCGTTCCGGTTCAAGATTATTAACATATTCGTTGATATCAGGCATTTCTGATAAAGAAATATCATTTACTTCCGTATCGTCGTCAGCACTCGAACCGCCTCCTAATAGAGCGTCTATTTCCGCTTGAGAGAGCATATCACCCATTTAGGTACGCCTCCTTTTCTATTAGTGAAGTGATTTGTATTGCGTTTTTTCCCCTGCTTATGCCCGGCTTGGCGTTAAACTTAAGCATATTGCCGACCATAACGCGCATATCGGAATTGTAGTAGGAATCAAGCTTGATTATATCACCGACTTGCAGATTGATAAAGTCTGTCACCATTATATTGGTCTTGCCAACCAATGCCGTAACCGGAACCAGTGTGCGTTCAAGCTGATCCTCTAAATGTCCGCGGTAATTTTCCTTGCTTACCTCATCACGTTGGATATACCAGAACTTTGTATATAATTTATCCATGATAGGTTCCATCACAAGATGCGGCAGGCAAATATTAATCGTGCCTTCCGAACTGCCGACTTTAATGCTAAGCACCACAAGCGCCACCATTTCGGTCGGCCCGATAATTTGAGCGAATTGTGAATTGGTTTCGATTTTTTCAAGCCTCGGTTTGACCGTCAGCACATTTTCCCACGGTTCGGGAAGGTAATTCAGCATTTGTAAAATTACGCGCTCAAGCAATATTTTTTCGATTTCGGAAAAATCCCGTAATTTTTTCAACCCGAAACCGGGGCCGCCAAGAATGCGGTCTATGATTGCGTAGGCGATATTGGTGGACATATCTACGATAACGGTACCTTTAAGCGGGTGGAATTCCACCATCGCAAGCACTGCGGGATTAGAGAGCGCCACATTAAAATCACGGTACATGATTTGCTCTGAGCTTGCGACTTCTAAAGTAGTGGCGGTCCGCAGATAGCCTGTCAAAAACGAGGAAACCTGTCTCGCGTAATTATCAAAAATATTTTCCAAAGTACGCAACTGGTCTTTATTAAACTTATTCGGGTTCGCAAAATCGTATCTGCGCGCGTCTTTTACATCCACCACAGGAGTTATAATCGTTTCAGCGTCTCCGCCGCTTGTCAATTGGTTTAACAGCGCGTCAATTTCCGCCTGCGACAGTATATCGCCCACTCATATCACCACCCTAACTGCATAAAATTGGTTATTGAAAGAAAGGATCGCCGAGAATTACCTCATAAATCAATGACGTATTGTATTCTTCCTGTAGACGGCCCAGTATTTCCGCGGAAAGATCACTCAGCCCGTTGGAATTATATCGCAAATCATCGTATGTCTTGCTATAAATACACGCGCTCACGATGGAGCGAACTTTAAACACATCGTTGGCGAGCAGTTCCCCGAGCGCGGTGGAATCATCTTTTTGTGTATTGTCATACCCTACGCTTACTGAAATACCGATGAAATGGTCTTTACCGTCTGTCCCTTTTTGCAGGTTTAACTGAAAAGGTTCCCCTAAAGATAAGGGCGTGATTTCCGAGCGCTCTAATTTTTTTACAATCTGGCTGTCCGTTCCCGCATTGCTGCCGTTCGTTTCTATTAAGCGGGAATTAACCAGACTCGTTACGTACAACGTAACGCCGATTACCGTTCCAAGCAGAAGCACCAACAACGCGATAATTATAATCATCATTAATTTGCCTTTTTCCATAATCCACCTCTACCTCAGCGTGGTCGCCGGTGAAGCGCCCGCTCCTCTTTCTTGGTATACCTTTATCTCAACCCTGCGGTTACGCGCGCGGCCTTCCGCCGTTTCGTTCGTATCTACCGGATGATACTCACTTTTACCGGTGGCTTCAAGCACAGCAGGGTCATATCCTTTTATATTAATCATGTAATCCACCACCGAAGCCGCCCTTGCGCCGGATAGCATTAAATTACTGGTAAACGGCGGGCTTGTTTGCGGAACGTTGTCCGTATGCCCTTCGACACGAATCGAGTCCCATGACATTTTCATCAATTCATTAAGCACCAAATCCAACGCCTCTATCGCTTCGGGCCGCAACTCCGCCCTGCCGGAATCAAAGAGCATTCCGCCGGGCAGGGTAATCAACAAATGGTCGCCCTGGTTGCTTACGGTTATATCGCGGGTAATAATATTCTCCGCCATATAGGTTTTAAAGTCCGATTCCATCCTTGAAATTTGCGCTTCCATCTCGCGTATTTCTTCCAGTTCCTCTATGTCGTCGCTTTCTATGGGTATGCCCGGAGTCTCCGCGCCAAGCGGTTCTTCTATCTCGGCGGTATTCTCATTCCCTACGGGAGGGTTTAAGTTAATGATGCTCGGCCCGTCGTTCGGGAACACCTCGCCCGTGCCGTTGCTGAATATACTGAGGGCTGCCTGTGTATACGACTGCTTGAGCGCGTCAAACTTAGAGGGGTCCGCGGCGGACATGGCGTACATAAGCACAAAGAACGCGAGCATCAGGGTAATCATATCGCCGTATGTGTTCATATATTCCGGAGCGCCTTTTTTAGGCTCGTCGGGTTTCTTTTTAAACGCCACGGTCAGACAGCCTCCTCTGCCTTTTTTCCGGTAGTCGCGCCGACCTGGTCACGGATTGCGGGAGAAAGGAAGGATTTAAGCTTTTCCTCTATAATGCGCGGGTTCTCGCCCGCCTGTATGGATAACATACCCTCGATTAATACCGTTTTAAGCGTAATTTCTTCCTTGCTTATCTGCTTCATTTTATTTTCAATAGGGGAAGCGATAAGGTTTGCGATAAAGGAGCCGTAAAACGTGGTAATAAGCGCGGTACCCATTTTTCTGCCAAGCACGCTCATATCTTGCAAGTTTAAAAGCATCAGGATAAGACCGATCAGCGTACCGACCATGCCCCACGCCGGCGCCTGACCGGCAATAAAACCAAAGGTTGAAGCGATTTCACCGTGGCGTTCGTCTATGTAGGCCAGTTCCGTTTCCATAATGCCCTTGACCAGTTCCGGGTCGGTACCGTCCACAATCAGCCCGATGCCCTTCTTTAAAAACTGGTCGTCCATATTCGCGGTGGATTCTTCCAACGCGAGCACGCCTTCCTTACGGGCGGTATTGGCGAGCGCGACAATTTGGTCTATCGCGGCGGCAGGGTCAAGCTTTGGAGGCTTGAACACGACGCCGACCGCTTTAAACGACTTAAGCAGCGTATCCAGTTTAACGCCGAATAAAGTCGCCGCAACCGTACCGCCAATCGTAATTAAAACCGAAGGCCAGTCTATAAACGCAGCCGCCTGGGCGATATCGCCCTCAGCGGATATATATATAGAAACTACGATAAAAATGATACCGGATAATAAACCGATGATTGAACCAATCTCCAAAGAATGCAGCCCCTTCCGGTCTTATTGCGAGACTTTCGGTCTTTCGCTCTGCTTATTATATAAAATAACGCGCGAAACCACTTCGTCCACCGTTTCGCGGACTATGATTTTACGCCCTGTAGTCATGGTTATGGTGGTGTCGGGTGTAGACTCGATTAATTCAATTAAACCGGCGTTAATCACAATTTCCCTGTCGTTTAGCTTGGTAACGGAAATCATATTTGCCACACCCGCCTTTTAAAATAAAATGTTAATCAAAATTGTAACATAACAGACATATATCCACAATCGAAATTTTAGGCGGGTTGGCGTATGCACGCCAACCCGCCGGTTCTACCGTTTAGCGGTTACCGCTTCAGGTTCACAAGTTCGTTAAGCATTTCATCGGACACGGTGATGGTGCGCGAGTTGGCCTGGAAGCCGCGCTGCGTCGTAATCATCTCGGTAAATTCCTGCGAAAGGTCCACGTTGGACATTTCCAACGCGCCGCCCATAATCCTGCCCGTCGAACCGATACCGTCAAACTCGCCGGAGTTGGCCGACGTAACGAACAGATTATTGCCTACCTTCTCCAAACCCGCGGGGTTGCGGAACGTAGCCACGGGTATTTGTCCGAGGATTCGGGTCACGCCGTTGGAATACCTGCCGCGGATAGTGCCGTCGGTGCTGAT
>JAISWA010000057.1 GCA_031271275.1 Clostridiales bacterium
CCGACGAAAGGCAGTACCCGCAGGAAAACGGGCAGCCCCGGGAGGCTTCGTAATAGATTATTTTATTTTCAAGCCCCGATAAATCCCGGGGGTAGGGGAAGGGCAGGCGGGACAAATCAAGCGGAACGGCTGCGGGTATATCGCCGCGTTTTGCGGAACCGGTACCTTTTTGACGGCTCCGCCAATCCGCAAGCCATTCATAAAAAGCCTGCTCGCCTTCCCCGCGTATCACCGCGTCCGCGATTCCCCGCGCTAAATATTCCTCATGCTCCGCCGCCATTTCCGGTCCGCCGAAAATGATTTTTATTCCCGGCAGCAGTTTCCGCAGCGCAGAGGCGACCCTCACCGTCTTTTCCATATTCCAGCCGTAACAGGAAAAACCGACGGCGTCCGGCTTGCGGCGGTAAATGCCGCGCAGGATGAATCCGTCGGTTTGGTTGATGGTAAAAGATTCGATTAAAATTTCTTCCGCTAAATCAGGCTCGCGCGAAACCGCGTAAGCCTTCAGCGCGTAAAGCGCAAGGGGCGTGTGGGTGTAAGACGCGCATAAAGAGGTAAGCAGGGTCAACATGCCGGCATTATAGCATGTATACGGCTTTACGCGTTATTTTACCCCTTCACCGCGCCGCCCACGCTTTCGGCGTAAAATTTCTGCGTAAGCAGGAACAGCGTGGCAAGAGGAATGGATATGAGCACGCTGCCCGCGAAAAACCGCGTGTAATAATACTGCAGGTATTCCTTCTCAAGCATGGTCCACAGCCCCACGGCGACGGTGTAATAGTCCCTGTCCTGCCCGAGTATAACCTTCGCGAGGATAAAATCCGTCCACGGCGCGAGGAAGCTCGTGATCAGCACATACACGATAATGGGTTTGGAAAGGGGCATGATCACCCGCGTAAAGGTCTGCCATTTGGTGGCGCCGTCTAAGTACGAAGCTTCGTCCAACGTCTTCGGTATCGTGTCGAAGAACCCTTTGGGCACGTAGAACATAAGCCCCGCGCCGCCGGAGTACACCAACACAAGCGCGAAAAGTTTAAACTGCCCCGTTTCCAGTAGGCCGAAGCCTTTCAAAATATAGTACACCGCGATCATTGCCATAAAGCCGGGGAACATCCCAAGCACCAACGCGACGCTCAGCAACGGCTTGCGCATTTTAAAACGCAGGCGGCTCATTACATAGGCGACGCACAGCACCAAAAAGGTGGAGACGATGCAGCTGAAAATCGCCACGGTCAGCGTGTTGGAAAACCAGCGCCCGTAGTTAAGCGCGCCTTCAAAAAGCCCTATATAGTTGGCGAAGGTAAACGCTTTGGGGATTATATAGGTTTTATACGAGCCGCTTTCCGCCCGGAAGGAAGTCAGCACCGCGAAAATGATGGGAAGCACCCAAATGACGCTCAGCACGGCAAGGGTAATGTGCGCCGCGCTGTTGGCGATAAATTTCCTCGTTTTCATTTCTGGAACGCCTCCTCATCCTTGTACGAGCCGGTGAACCGGTACGTCAGCAGCGAACACACCGCCATCAGCACAAAGCTCAGTATGCCGATGACGCTGCCCAGGTTGTAGTCCTTGTTGGTAATGGTGAGTTTGTACAGCCAGGTAATCAGCAAGTCCGTCTTGCCCGCTATGTAATAGTCTAGCGTGAGGGGCTCGCCGTTGGTCAGGAAGAATATGACGTTGAAGTTGTTGATGTTCCCCGTGAACTGCGTAATCAGATAGGGGGTGGTGATAAAAATCATGTAGGGCAGCGTGATCTTGAAAAAGGTGACGAACTTGTTTGCCCCGTCCACCTCGGCCGCCTCGTACAGTTCCTCGGGAATGTTTTTCAGTATCCCCGTGGTAATCAGCAGGGTAAAGGGCACGCCTATCCAAATGTTCACCATGATGACCGTGATTTTGGAAAGCAGCGGGTCGCCGAAATAGGAAATCGTCTCGAGGGGGCCGAGTATGTTCAAGGCGCGCAGCAGTATGTTAAACGCGCCGTTGTTGTGGAACACGGTTCGCATGGTCAGTAAGGTGATAAACGCGGGCATGGCGATGGAGAGCATGAAGAAAAACCGCCACATGCCTTTGAGCCGCGTGCCCTTGCGGTTAATCAGTATGGCGAGGAGCATTCCGAGAATATAGTTGCTGAACGTGGCGAAAAAAGCCCACACCAACGTCCAGATCAGCACCGGCCAAAAGGTGTTGGACAACTGGCTCGAGCCGCCAAGCCCCAGTATGTCGCTGAAGTTCGCGAACCCCACCCAGTCGAAAAGCTGCCCGGGGGGCTGATGGTTCCGGTCGTAGTTGGTGAACGCGATCGTCACCATAAATATCAGAGGCGTGACAGTAAAAATGATAAGCCCCAACATCGGCCAAGTTAACAAGAATTTGTGGATGTTATAGTCAAAAAGCGACTTAACATCCTGCAGGATGCCGGGCAGTTTTTTCCCCGCGCGGGAATCGACCTGCGCCTGGTACGCGCAGCGCACGCTGCCCATCATAAAGCAGATAAAACTCAGCGTAATCAGAATGGTAATCACGCCGTACAGCAAAAACAGCATGGAGTTGTCGCCGAGGGAATATTCGTAAATCCCCTTCGCTTCGTTAAAAACCTCGCCCTGCTCCACCAACCCCAGTGTTATCATGTTCCGGACGGATGTTATTCCAACGGTGAGCATGTACAGAATATACCCCAGTTCCAACGCGAAAAATAAAACAAACCTTCCGATTTGCCGGTGAACAAGGCTTCCGAGCCCCAGTATCAGGAGTGAAAGCCTTGTAATTAAATTCCCGTGCCTAAACGCTTCCCCAATGCCAAGAACCTCTTTAAAATTCAAAGCCATTCCTCCCGATCATTTTATCCTTAATTTTCACCGCCTATATAAAAGGGCTGCCCTTTTGGGCAGCCCTCGCTATAAAACAGTATTATTCGACCTTCATCGCGTTGACGAAAGCGTCCATCTTTTCCTGTACATTGTCTTTGTTTAAATCGCCGCTGTGGATGTCGGTGATTAACGCGCCCGCCGCCGTCCAGTAACGGCTGCCGAATTCCTGATTGGTGGGCTGTATAACGGAGGCGATGTCCGCTTCCTTCATGATGACGACGGCGACTTCGTCGGCGGTCACTTCCGGCGTCTCGCCCGCCTCAATGTTGGTGGGTATCTGTGCGCTGTCCACAAAGCGCAGCACCTGCATGTCTTTGCCGCCGAGGAACGTAGCGAAGGCGACCGCCTGCTCCGCGAATTTGCTCTGGGCGTTTACGCCTATCGCCTTTGAGCCGTAAAAGCCTTTAAGCTGATAGTCGTTGCCGTCCGGGTTAAAGGTGGGCAGCACCGCAACGCCCAGGTCGTCGCCGAGGGCTTCCTTGTAAAGGTTATAGTTCCACGCGCCGTCAAAATGCGCCCCGAGGCGGTGCTCCGCGAAAAGCTCCTCCGCCTTCGCGTCGTCTATCCATACGCACTTGGGGTTGTTAATCAAATCAATCAGGTAATTGGTGACGGCAATACCCGTTTCGTTGTTCCAGTTGCTGCCTTCGGCGTAAGTAATTTGGTCTTCGCCGTAAATGGTCAGGCCCGCGCCGTAATAATACGCGCCGCTTTTCCAACCGCCGCCCGCGTCAAAATAGAAATTGTAGACATTGTCGCCGGTATCCTTGCCCATGATGCCTTCCATTGACTTGATATCGTTCTCGTCCAACAGGGACTTGTCGTAGAACATAAAGAAGGTGTTATGGGTGAAGGGGATGCCGTATGTAGCGCCGTCCTTGACCACGGTGTTGGCTACGGTTTCGGACATGGTGTCTTTAACCAAAGCTTCCGCCGCGCCGCCGAGGCGGGCAAGCGCGCCCGCGCCTACGAGCTGTTCCATCTGGTCGTTGGCGAAGAAGAAAACGTCGCCCGCCGCCGCGACATCCTTGAGCACTTCGTCACGGGCAACGTCCTCGCCCACGATTTCCTGCGTAAAGGTGATGTTCCACTCAGGGTGCAGCGCTTGGAACTCCGCCGTCATCTTATCCATGATACCCGTTTCGATTTGGTTGGCGGGCGCCCAAACTTTAAGCGCAACGTCCGTTGCCGACGCGGGCGCTGCGGTGGTGGCTTCCGTTGCCGCGGTGGTGGCCTGGGTCGCGGCGGTCCCGCCGCCTGACGGTTGGCACGCGGTCAGCATACCGAAAGACATCAGCGCGGCTGTTGCCAATGCTATTACTTTTCTCATTGAGTTACCTCCCTTTGGGGTCATTTTTAAACTGCGCGAGGCAATTTATTGTTACAATTATATTACTAAATATTTACAAGCGCAAGCCGCGCCGCCTATAGCGAATCAACTTAATTTTTGACCATCGGAAGCGTCAATGCATAGCTGACGATGGTTACATCCAAAGTTGATTCGCTATATTCGATTTCTAAGCATAAAGATTTTGCCTGCGCGCAGTCATTGATACCTCTTTCTAATTTTGATATTATGGCTTGTACGAATATCAATATCAGAATCGGGGAACACCATGAACACACCTGTCGCCATCATCATCGGCAGCGACTCGGATTGGCCGATGGTCAAAAAGGCGTTTGAGACGCTGAAAGCTTTCGAGGTAGGCTGCGACGTGCAGATAATGTCCGCGCACCGCACGCCGGAAAGAGTGAAGGAATACGTACAGGAAACTTCCGTTGAGCGGGGCGTAAAGGTTTTTATCTCCGCCGCGGGGAAGGCGGCGCACTTGCCCGGCGTGATAGCCGCGCATACCCTGAAGCCCGTAATCGGTCTGCCCGTGCGGGGCGTCGTACTCGACGGGATGGACGCGCTGTTTTCCATCGTACAGATGCCCTCGGGGGTTCCCGTTGCGGCGGTGGCGATCGACGGGGCGGAAAACGCCGCCCTGCTCGCGGTGCAGATTTTGGCGTTGGACTCGCCGGAGCTTTCGGAAAAATTATCCCGGCACCGTCTACATATGGCGCAGTCGGTAGCGGAAAAAAATACCGCGCTTCGGGACAAATTATATGAGAAATAAATGATTTTACACGCGGATTCCGGGTAAACTACGGGAAGCGCGTGTAATTTTTTTGAGGAGATAATTGCTTGGACAAATTGCAGGAAGCCTGCGGCATTATCGGAATTTCCGCCGGCGGGGAAAACGGCGGCGGGCTCGTCAGTAAGCTGTACATGGGGCTGATCAGCATACAGCACCGGGGGCAGGAAGGCGCGGGCATCGCGTTCGCCAAAGACGGCGCGGTTCATTGTTATAAAAACAAGGGACTGGTTTCGGAAGTTTTTAACGAGCAGATACTCTCGTTAATTTCCGGCGAAATGTATTTGGGGCATGTGATGTACAGCGGCTCGCAGGATAAGTACGCCATCAGCGCCCAGCCCTACGTGGTCAATTACAAGCGGGGTTCCCTCGCTTCCGCGTTTAACGGCGCGTTGGCGAACGCGGCGGAGCTGCGGGACGAAATGGAAAACGGCGGCACGGTTTTTTCCACGAGCAGCGACTGCGAGTTGGCGGCGGTGTTGGTGGCGAAACACGACAAGGGCGATATCGCGTCGGCGGTGCAAAAAGTTTGCGGGCTGCTTAAAGGCGGCTACGCCATGACGTTTATGACGGGGAAGGCGATGGTGGGGGTGCGCGACCCCTACGGGATAAGGCCGCTGTGCATCGGAACGGTGGACGGGCGGCTCGCCCTCGCTTCGGAAAGCTGCGCCTTCGACATGATGGAGGGGGCTTTTATCCGCGACGTCGCGCCGGGGGAAATCGTAACGCTTTATAACGGGGAAATACGCTCCGTCTACGCGCAAAAGCCCAAGAGCGGCGAACGCGCCGGCTGTATTTTCGAGTATGTGTATTTCGCGAACCCCGATTCCATACTGGACGGCAAAAGCGTCTACCAGTGCCGGGAACGCGCCGGGTATATTTTAGCGCAGGAAAGCCCCGCCGAAGCGGACATCGTCATCGGCGCCCCGGACTCGGGTTCCCCCGCCGCCCTCGGCTTCTCGCTATGCAGCGGAATACCCTATACCATCGGGCTGATTAAGAATAAATATGTGGGGCGCACGTTTATCCAACCCACCCAGACACAGCGGGAAATGAGCGTGCGCATCAAGCTTAACCCCATCCGGCCCGTACTCGAGGGCAAGCGCATCGTGTTGGTGGACGACAGCATCGTCCGGGGCACGACCATGCGCTATTTAATCGCGGCAATACGCAGGGCGGGGGCGTTGGAAGTCCATTTGCGCATCAGCTCGCCCCCGGTGCTGCATAGCTGCCGTTTCGGCGTGGACACGCCCGACGCCAACGATTTAATCGCGAAGAACATGACCACCCGGGAGGTTTGTGAGAGCCTCGGCGCGGACAGCCTCGCGTATATCAGCACGGAAGGGATGCTAAAGTCGTTGGAAGTATGCGGCGGCGAGAATTTCGGCTTCTGCAAGGGCTGCTTCACCGGGGAATACCCGAATATGGATTTGCAGGAGTACGAGCAGATTCTTTTATAGGAGAGATTTATGAACAACTGGACTTATGAGAAGGCGGGGGTAAGCGTAGAGGCGGGTTACGAAGCCGTGCGCCGGATGAAGCCCTTCGCGGAGAAAACGTATATTCCCGGGGTGTTGGCGGGGCTCGGGGGGTTCGGCGGCTGCTTCGCGCTTCCCAAAGGTTATGACGAACCGGTGTTGGTTTCCGGCACGGACAGTGTGGGAACGAAGCTGAAAGTCGCGTACCTGACCGGGGTGCACAACACCGTGGGCATCGACTGCGTCGCCATGTGCGTCAACGATATTATCTGCCAGGGCGCGAAGCCGCTGTTTTTTCTGGACTATATCGGAACGGGCAAAATAGAACCGGCGCAAATCGCGGCGGTGGTGGAAGGGGTAAGCGAAGGCTGTTTGCAGGCGGGCTGCGCGTTAATCGGCGGCGAGACCGCGGAGCTTTCGGGCATTTATCAGGAAGGCGAATACGACCTGGCGGGTTTTGCCGTGGGAATCGTGGAAAAGTCCAAACTCATCACCGGGGCGGAAGTTTCGCCGGGGGACGTTTTAATCGGCGTGGCGTCGTCGGGGCTGCACAGCAACGGTTTTTCCTTAGCGCGGCGGCTTGCCTTCGAGCAGGGGCGCACCCATGAAACCTTTATTCCGGAGCTTAATCGCACCTTGGGCGGGGAATTGCTGCTGCCCACCAAAATTTACGCCAAGCTGATGAACGGGCTTACGGAGCGCTTCCCTATAAAAGGCGCGGCAAACATTACCGGCGGCGGTTGGATAGAAAACATCCCCCGCATTTTCGGGGGGAACAAAAACGTCAAAGCCGTGCTCGACGCGTCCGCCGCGCCGGTTCCGCCCGTGTTTGGCTTGCTGCAAAGTTGGGGGAACGTCAAAGACCGGGACATGTACAACACTTTCAATATGGGCGTGGGGTTGGTGCTCGCGGCGGAAAAAGAACTCGCGGAGGAACTGGTCAACGCCATAGGGGCGTTTGGGGAGAACGCGTATATTATCGGTTACGCGGAAAGCCGGAGCCCAGGCGAAGCGGACATACAAATCAATGGGATTTGAAAAGGGAATAACCCGCATCGCCGTCCTTATTTCCGGCGGCGGGACGAACCTGCAGGCGTTGCTTGACGCGCAAGCGGGCGGGCGGCTGCCCCGGGGGCGCGTAGCGTTGGTAGTCAGCGACCGTAAAAACGCCGGCGGGCTTGCGCGGGCGGCAAAGGCGGGCGTCGCTTCGGCGTTTGTTTCCCGTAAAGACCCCGGGCGGTTGGTGGAGATTTTACGGGAGCGCCAAATAGATTTGATTGTATTGGCAGGGTACCTTTCCATTTTGCCGGGGGAAGTAATCGCTTCCTTCCGGGGGCGCGTGATTAACATACATCCGGCGCTTACGCCGCTGTTTTCCGGTATGGGCTTTTACGGGCTGAAGGTGCATGAGGCGGTGCTCGCAAGCGGAATGAAAGTCACCGGGGCGACGGTACATTTTGTGGACGAGGGCGTGGACACGGGAACGATTATCGCCCAACGTCCCGTCCCGGTGCTTGACGGCGACACGCCGGAGATTTTACAGGCGCGGGTGCTTGAAACGGAGCACGCGCTGCTGACGGACTGCGTGAAGGCGCTGACGGAATGCCGGGTGCGGGCGAAAAACGGGAAGGCATGGGTGGAAGAATAGCGGGGCGGCTTTGATGAAATTTACAAAATTTCGTGTAGCGCTTTTGGCGGTGCTCTTACTTGCGCTTTGTTTCGCCGGGTATCATTTCCTGCGGGGAATTTTAGGCGGTTCGTCCCGGCCCTCCCCCGCCGCGAGCGCCGAAGCCGGATTAATAATGCCTGCCTTTGAAGAAGCCGCAGCGGAACCTTCCCTTGCGCCGGCGGTTTCGCCGGCGGACGAAAGGGTAACGGACGTTTCCGTTTCGCCGGAAATAAACGAACCGGCGGAAATTTCTGAAGCACCGACGGTTGCGCCCTCGCCGGAAATTTCCCCGTCTCCCCCTGTCCCGTCCCTTCCCGCTATTTCCCCCGAGCCGCTTACCGCGTGGCCGGTCCGCCTGTACATACCCGCCATTTCCGTGGACGCGGAGATTCAGGACGTGGGTATCGAAATAAACGAGAAAGGCAACGAAACCATGGGGGTAGTCCCGTCCGCGTCGGTGGTTTCGTGGCTGCGGGAACGCGCCATACCCGGCAACGAGGGCAACGCGTTTCTGGCGGGGCACAACCGGTGGCAGGGCGAGCGCGGGCAGCTTCTGGAACTGGATTCGCTTCAAATAGGCGACGAAATGACAATCGAATACTCCGACGGGACGCGGTTGTCTTTTTTAATGGAAAGCGTTTTTGTCTACGCGTTGGAAACCGCCCCCGCCGGGCAGATTATGGCGGAAGGCGGCGAGGCGAGGGTGACGGTCATTACCTGTAAAGACCCCTACAACCCCAGTATCGGAACTAGCGACAACCGCATCGTCGCGGTGTTTAAAGAGGAAAACGTATATGTAAGGCCAAACCCGCCCATCACGCCGTTTCCCACGGAGATTCCGGAGTGAAAATGAAATTATTGGAGGAATTTTTATGCGTAAACGCGCTTTGTTAAGCGTAAGCGACAAGACGGACGTCCTTGCGTTAGCGCAAAAGCTTCACGCGTTGGACTACGAAATCGTTTCCACGGGGGGCACGGCGAAGCTGCTTTCCGAAAACAGCGTTCCGGTTACGCCGGTGGAAAGCGTCACCGGTTTCCCGGAATGTTTGGACGGGCGGGTCAAAACGCTGCACCCGCGCGTTTTCGCCGGACTGCTCGCCATCCGGGGGAATTTATCCCATGAGGACGTGTTGGTGGCGTCCGGCATTGCGCCTATCGACATCGTTGTTGTCAACTTGTACCCCTTTGTGGAAACCGTGGCGAAACCCCATTGCGATTTGGCGGAAGCCGTGGAGAACATCGACATCGGCGGGCCGTCCATGATTCGCGCCGCCGCGAAGAATTATAAATCCGTGGCGGTGGTGACGGAGCCTGCCCAGTACGGCGAACTGGCGGAGCGGTTGGAAAAGGGGACCAACGACGAGGAGTACCGGCTCAAGTTGGCGGTCAAGGCGTTCAACCACACCGCCGCTTACGACGCGCATATCGCGGGCTACCTTAACGGCGTGGTTGGCGACGAATACCCGGAGGTGATGACCTTCACCTTCGAGAAGCAGAGCGCCATGCGTTACGGCGAGAACCCCAACCAAAGCGCGGCGTTTTACCGTATTCCCGGCGAAAAGGTCTACGGCATCGAGTCGGCGGAATTTTTGCACGGGAAGGAACTTTCCTACAACAATATCGGCGACGCCCAAGGCGCGTTGGCGTTGGTCAAGGAATTTGACGAGCCCGTTTGCGTGGCGGTCAAGCACGCCACCCCCTGCGGGGTAGGCACCGCCGCCACCGTTTTCGACGCCTACGCCGCCGCTTACGCGTGCGACCCGCAGTCCATCTTCGGCGGAATTGTCGCCTTTAACCGGAACGTGGACGCGGCGACCGCCGAAAAAATGAAGGAAATATTTTTGGAAGTC